>CAJOIN010000069.1 GCA_905234515.1 uncultured Selenomonas sp. | reverse complement strand
ACGGGAAAGCTGGGACAGGGCGATGACCGGCACGTTAAGTTCACGGGCCAGAGCCTTCAAAGAGCGGGAAATCTCGGAGATTTCCTGCTGGCGGTTGTCACTGTTCTTGGAGGCACGTCCCTGCATGAGCTGCAGATAGTCGATGAAGATAACGGACAAACCGTGCTCCGCTTTCAGGCGCCTGGCCTTGGAGCGCATTTCCATCACCGTGATGCCCGCCGTATCATCAATATATATGGGGGCATTGTTCAGCCGGTTGGCAGTCTCTATGAGACGGGTCCACTCCTCGTCGTCCAGCTGGCCCGTGCGCAGACGCTGGGCATCAATACCTCCCTCGGAGCAGAGCATGCGCTGCATCAGCTGCTCCTTGCTCATTTCCAAAGAGAAGAAGGCCACAGTACCAAGGTTATGCAGGCCGATATAGCTGGCCATATTCAAGGTAAAAGCCGTCTTGCCCATGGAAGGGCGGGCTGCCACCAGCACCAAATCCGAGGGCTGCAGGCCGCTGGTAAGGTTGTCCAGGTCCTTGAAGCCCGTGGAAATGCCCGTGATGTTCCCCTTGGAATCATACAGGTCATTGATGCGCTCAAAGGTGCGCAGGAGAATGGCTTTCATGGGCTCAAAGCCGTCAGTGCTCTGGCCTGCCGCCACCGCCAGGATGCGCTTTTCTGCCTCGTCCATGATATTGGCCACCTCGTCGGTGTCCTCATAGGCCGCCGTGGCAATGGCCGTGGCCGCATCAATGAGCCTGCGCAGCTCCGCTTTCTCCTTCACGATTTTGGCATGGTAGGAAATATTGGCGGCGGTGGGCACAGTGTTGGCAATATCCGTGACAAAACGGACTCCCCCTACCCTCTCCAGCTGCTCCTCCTTGCGAAGCTCCTCAGTGAGGGTGACGATATCCACGGCCTCCTCATTATCCGTCAGCTTCAGCATAGCCTCATAGGCCACCTTATGGGCTTCCCGATAAAAATCCTCCGGCCGCAGCAGCTCCTGCACCTCAATGATGGCATCCTTCTTAATGAGCATAGCCCCCAGCACAGCCTTCTCGGCTTCAATATTCTGGGGTGGCATACGATTCTCTGCCATGAATGCTCCTCCTACTCAAAAATCAACTCAAAAGCCTCTTCCGCAGTTTCCACAGGATGAATATCCAGTCCAAGGTGCTCCTCGGGAATATCCTCTTAGGAATCACCATAACCTTTATCCCTGCCTGCTTGGCCCCATAAGCCTTCTCAAAAACTCCCCCCACAGGGCGCACCCGCCCGGAGAGGGAAATCTCCCCGGTTACCGCCACATCCTGGCGAATCTTCCTGCCGGTGACGGCGCTTACCAGCACCGCCAGGATGGCCGTACCTGCCGAAGGGCCGTCAATATTGCCCCCGCCTATGACATTGATATGCACATCATAGTCGTGGATATCCTTGCCGGTAACCTTCCGCAGCACAGAAGCCGCATTGAACACGGAGTCCTTGGCCATGGAGCCGGCAGTCTCATTAAACCGCACCGTACCTTTGCCCTTCTCATGGGCAGGGAAAGCCACCGCCTCAATCTCGATGACAGAGCCCAGGAAGCCGGAAACACCCAGGCCGAAGATATGGCCCGGCACAGCCTTGTCAGAGGCCTTCCTGGTCACATACTGGCTCAGGCGGCTCACCTGCGCCACCTCATAGATTTCTTCCTTGCCAATGGTGACAGGACTGTTTTCCCCTGCCTCCTCACGCTCCAGGGCCAGGCTGTAGGCATCGGCCAGGATATTGATGGCCTTGCGGCCCTCCACCGTGTACTCGGAAATAAGGGCAGCCACCTCGGGGGCCAGTTCCGCCCCGAGCTTTTTCGCCGCATTCTCCACTATCTGCACAATATGCTTGGGAGTCAGGGGCTCGAAGTAAATCTCGGCACAGCGGGAACGCAGAGCCGGATTGATATGGGCCGCATCCCTGGTAGTGGCGCCAATCAGCACAAAGTCAGCGGGCGCCCCTTCTTCAAAGAGCTGCTTGATATAGGGAGGCACATGCTCGTCCTCCGGGTCATAATAGGCAGACTCGAAGAAAGCCCGCTTGTCCTCCAGCACCTTCAGCAGCTTGTTCTGGAGCATTTCGTCCATTTCGCCGATTTCGTCGATAAAGAGGATGCCGCCGTGGGCATCAGTTACCAGGCCCGGCTTAGGCTCAGGCACCCCCGCGTCAGCCAGGGTCTTGGAAGCGCCCTGGTAGATGGGGTCATGGACGGAGCCCAGCAGGGGATTGGTAATATCCCTGGGGTCCCACCTGAGGGTGGTGCCGTCGGTCTCCACAAAGGGAGCCTCCTCATTGAAAGGAGAGCTCTTCTTTTTCTTGGCAGCCTCCAGCACCAAACGGGCTGCGGTGGTCTTGCCCACCCCCGGAGGACCGTAGAGCAGCAGATGCTGGGGGTACGGGGAGCTGAGTTTGGCCATCAGGGACTTTACCGCCCTTTCCTGGCCCACAATCTCCCCAAAGGACTGGGGGCGCAAGAGTTCCATCACCGATTGGGTGAGATGGACCTGCTCCAGCTTTTCCAGTTCCTCCCGCTTGGCCCGGTCATGGGGGCTTTCCGCGCCGGGCTTTTCCTCCTTGATGACCTGGCGGCGGATATCCTCCACATAGTCAGCATGGTCCTGCTCCAGCTTCTCCGTGACCTTCTTTTCGATTTTGTCTTCCACGCTCTTCCGGGCCACCATATCGGCCACCCTTTCCTCCAGCCTGGTGAGTACCTGGGGGATTTCCTTTCCCTGGGGGGCAGGCCCTGCCAACGGGTTCTGCTCCAGAATGCGCTGAAGGGCCAGCACCCTTTCCCCTGAGTCATCAGAGCGCATAAGCTGCAGGGCATCCATCTTCCCTGCCTGCACCACCAGCCGTTCTGTGGTCCATAAATCCACCAGCAGGGCATAGACGGCATTTATCTCCCGGTCAAGGTCCGTAAGAGCGGGAAAAGCCGGCGGGACAGCCCCGCTATCCTGCTGTCCGCCGGCGACTTTATTAAAGAACTTCTGAAAAAAATTCATCTGCTTTACTCTGCTACGATGTTGACCTTCACGGTGCTGGTGATGGCAGGATGGACCTTGATGACTGCCTCGTAGACGCCCGTGCCGGTGATATTATCCTTGATGGAAATCTTCTTCTTGTCGATGTCGATATTCTGCTTTTTCAAAGCCTCGGACACATCCTTGCCGGTGACGCTGCCGAAGAGCTTGCCGCCCTCACCAATGCGCACAGGAATAGTCACTTCGACCTTCTCCAGCTGGGAAGCCATAAGCTTGGCCTCATCCGTGGCCATGGCCTCCTTGCGGGCCTTGGAGCCTGCTTGCTGTTTGGCCACATTTACGCTCTGGGCGGTAGCCAGTACAGCCAGCTTCCTGGGCAGCAGGAAGTTGCGGCCGTAGCCTTCCTGTACCTCCACAATGTCACCCTTTTTGCCCAGCTTCTTTACGTCCTGACTCAGTATCACTTTCATTTGAATCATACTCCTTTATATAATCCTGACTTACATCTATGACTCTTGCTAAAATATTTTCCAGGGTGTCGTCCTTCACCTGGGCCCCGGCCACATTCTGATGGCCGCCGCCGCCGAAGAACTCCATGATGACCTGCACATTGAGCTCGCCGGTGGAACGGGCAGAAAGGCCCACGGTGTTCTCGTCTAGCTGGAACACCACAATGCTCATGCGCACCCCTTCCACCCGCAGGAAGGAATCTGCCGCCTGGGCAGCAATGACCTGACCATTGGAATAAATCTTGGGGCTGGAGCCCACAATGAGCCCCCCGGGATAGAGATTGGAGTTGGCCTCGACCTGGGCCAAAGCCACCGTAGTCTCGTAATCCGAACGGAAAAGGTAGCGCACCATCACCGGGTCTGCCCCGCTGCGCCTGAGGTAAGCAGCCGCATCAAAGGTGCGCACCCCTGTCTGGACGGCAAAGTTCTTGGTATCCACCACAATGCCGGAATAAAGGGCCGTGGCATCCAGCCTGCCCAGCATGAGGTTGTCCTCGAAATACATCAAAAGCTCTGTCACCAGCTCGGAAGTGGAACTGGCCGCCGGCTCGATATACACCAGCAGGGGGCTCTTGATAAAGTGCTCGCTGCGGCGGTGATGGTCGATAACCACCACCTGGTTGGTCTTTTCCAACAGTTCCGGACAGGCCACCAGATGCGGTATATGGGTATCCACCACAATCACCAGCGGATTGAGGGACGCCGTGCCCGCCAAGTCCTCGCCCCGCACAAAGAGATTGGCGTACTCATCCTTGCCATCAAGCAGGTCGGCAAACTTGTCTATGCCGTCATTCATATCGGAAAGGACAATGTGCACAGGCTTTTCCAGCTGGCGGGCCATCTTGGCCACACCCATGGCAGCGCCAAAGCAGTCAAAGTCCTCATTATGATGGCCCATAATGTAGATTTCGTCGGTGCCCTCCATGATTTCCCGCAGGGCATGAGCCACCACCCTGGCCTTGACCCTGGTATGCTTCTCCACGGCCTTGGCCCGGCCGCCAAAGAACTGGGTCTTGCCGCCGATATTAACTGCCACCTGGTCGCCGCCCCGGCCCAGGGCCAGGTCAAGGCCTGCCTGGGACTGGGTGCCCAGCTCTCCCATGGTCTGGCTGTCAGCCACGGCAATCCCCATGGAAAGGGTCACCGGCAACCGGTTGGTATTGGTAAGCTGGCGCACCTTGTCCAGCACCTCGAACTTCTCCGCCATGGCGGCATCAAGGCCCTCACGCTCGAAAAGCACCAGATAGCGATCCTCCGCCACCCGGCGCATGAATCCCCCGTGTGCCTTAGTCCAGTTGTCCAGCTGCTGGTTCACCGCCAGCAGCAGAGCCGTGCGCTCTGCCTCAGTCTGGCGCTGCACCACTTCATCGTAGTTGTCTATCTGAATGGAGCAAAGCACCGCCCGGCTGCGCATATATTCGTTGCGCAGGTGCTCAAAGCCTGACACATCCTGCACATAGAGAGCCATCAGGGGCTCCTGGCCGGTAATGGCCTTGATGGGCTCATGGAAGACCTGAAAATAATGGTCCTCATGCATGAAGACATACTCGCCTTCAGTGCCCCAGACAGGGCCTACAATCAGCCCGGGCCAAATATCCGCCATATCCGTATCCTGCTCCACCGGCGCCCCCACCAGCTTCTGCAGCCTGCCGTTGGACCACTGCACCCGGCCCTCCTCATTGATGACGAGAATAGCCTGGGGCAGACCCTCCACAGCATAGTTCAGCATCACGCCCAAATTTCTCAGGACATTTTTGAAATAAATCTCGAAACGCCTTGAACGGTCCGCACAGCGCTCCCTGGCAAAGGAAGCCAGGCACAGCCAAAGGACGGCTGCTCCTGCCGCCAAAATCTCATTATAAAAATACAGCACTGCAATAAGCGCCAGCATCACCACCAGATGCACCGTCAGGTCCATCCAGGCTGACAGATTGCGCGGCATAACCATCACCTCCCTAAGGGTCAATCCCCCTTGCGCCGGCCGAACCTGCGCCGGTAATCAAAGACCATATCAAAAAGCCCGGTAAAGGCAAGTACCTGCATAAAAAGTCCGTTGATAAGCACCAAGATGTAGAAAAGCCAGCGCCAAAAGCCCATTACCTTGAACCTGTCCATCACCGTGGACATCAGCGCCAGGCCCTGAATCAGCCCGGCAAACAGCGCCAGCATGTGGGCGTTGATGGCCAGCAGATATAGCCAGTCAATCTCCCTGGTGCCGCCCCAGTAAAGTCCCACCATGGCAAAACCAAAAAGGTAGACAAAGCCCTTGGGCAGACGCCATTCAGCAAAAGGCGGCAAAGGCGGCGTCTCGTGTCCCAAACGTCCTGCCACCCGCCGGCCCACCGTATAGGCCACGGCCGTATCCAAAACGCCCAGCAGGGCAATGAGCAAAGGCCCCAGCTGTGACATAACCTGCATCATGGCGCTAATCTGGGTCTTGATTTCCTCAAGCTGCTGCTCCTCCATCCCCGCCTGGGTATAAATGGAAATGGAAGCCTCAAAGGACCGCTTCAGACCGTCCAGCATCATGGCAAAGGGATTGGCGTCCAGCACTGCGAAAAGCAGCCCCAGCACCGCCAGCTCCCCCAGGATAGCTGCCGTCAGGGACAGAAGAAAAGTCCTGCTGCCTGAATACTTCTTATGATAGCAAAAGCCCAGCACCAGCCCCAAAGGACCATAGCTCAAGGTAAGCCGCAGTGCTATCAGGGGCTCTATCAGCATGGACAGGGCCGCTCCCGACACCAGCATGGCCATCACACCCTGACGCAGGCCATGACGCAGCACCAGCACTGCCAAAGGCAGGGGCCACAGCAACGCCACAAAAGGGCCCACAAAGGGCAGGTACACTGACATCAAGGCGATTACCACCGTCAGCGCTGCCAGCAGCCCCCCTTCTGTCAAGGGCGTTATCTTATGCGATTCCATTCTCTTCTCCTCGTGGTCTCATATTCTCACATAATTTAATAAAAGTGCTAATCTAAACAGCACACCACATTATAACAAAAAAAGAAACCCTTGTCTTGAGAGCAGGTACTATACCGCCAAATCGCCCACGTCAAGGCCTGGAAGAAACTTGCTGCCTCCTACAAAAACACTCTTGCCAAGACCCCTTTCCAGAGATATAATACTAACAAATGAATAACTGTTCATATGTTATTTTGTAAATTTATCAAAGGAGCTGTTTGCCATGAAGAAAACCTATAAAATCGAAGTAGACTGCGCCAACTGCGCTGACAAGATGGAACAGGCCGCCAAGAAAACCCCTGGCGTCAAGGAAGCCAGCGTGAACTTCATGATGCTGAAGATGAAGGTGGAGTTCGAAGAAGGCGCCGACGTGCAGGCAGTTATGGAAGAAGTGCGAAAGAATTGCAAAAAAGTAGAGGATGACTGCGAGGTCTTCCTTTGATGGAGGGTATGAGCAGCAAGCAGAAGAAGAATCTCCAGCGGATACTTCTCTCTGCCCTGCTCATTTTCATTATCTCCCAGGCCCCCGTCACCGGCCTGGCCAGATTCTTCTGCTACCTGGCCCCCTACCTGCTGGTGGGCTATGATGTGCTCTACAAGGCCTATAAGGGCATAGTGAACCGCCAGCCCCTGGACGAAAACCTCCTGATGGCCATTGCCACTCTGGGGGCCATGGCCCTGGCAGTTTACGAAGATGGCGATTATACCGAAGGCATCGCCGTTATGCTCTTCTACCAGATAGGCGAGCTCTTCCAAAGCTACGCCGTAGGCAAAAGCCGCCGGGACATCACCGCACTTATGGACATCCGCCCGGATTATGCCAACATCGAAGGGGAGCAGGGCCAGCTGGAGCAGGTGGACCCGGACGAGGTGGAAATCGGCACCATCATTGTGGTGCAGCCCGGGGAGAAAATCCCCATTGACGGCGTAGTCGTGGAGGGACGCTCCACCTTGAACACCGCAGCCCTCACGGGAGAAAGCCTCCCCCGGGAGGCGGAAACCGGAGACGAGGTTATCTCCGGCTCCGTGAACCTTACGGGCCTACTGAAAATACGCACCACCAAGGAGTTTGACGATTCCACAGCTTCAAAGATCCTGGAACTGGTCAGCGAGGCCAGCTCACGAAAATCAAGATCCGAAACCTTTATCACCCGCTTTGCCCGGGTCTACACCCCCGCCGTGGTGGGGGCAGCCATAGCCCTGGCTCTCCTGCCCCCGCTGGCAAATTTGCTGGTTTGGGGCACGGAAGCCGGCTGGAGCACCTGGGTATACAGAGCCCTGGTCTTCCTGGTTATCTCCTGCCCCTGCGCCCTGGTCATCAGCATCCCCCTGACCTTTTTTGCAGGTCTTGGCGGCGCCAGCCGGGCAGGTGTGCTGGTGAAGGGCTCCAACTATCTGGAAGCCCTCTCCGAGGTGGACACGGTGGTCTTCGACAAAACAGGCACCCTGACCCAGGGAGCCTTTGAGGTCACCGCTGTGCACTCCCAGCAAATAGGCAAAAAAGAACTCCTGCATCTGGCGGCCCATGTGGAACGCCACTCCAACCATCCCATTGCCGCCTCCCTGCGAGCCGCTTACCCCGGTGAGAAGGACGACTGCCAGGTGGAAAATATGGAGGAGCTTCCCGGCCAGGGAGTGAAGGCCCAGGTCAATGGCAGAACCGTGCATCTAGGCAATGACAAGCTCATGGAGGACCTGGGAGCTGACTGGCATGAATGCAGCCATCACCTGCCTGGCACCACCCTGCACATTGCCATTGACGGGGAATATGCAGGCCATGTCGTCATCGCCGATGTAATAAAGCCCACCTCCCAGGCAGCCATTAAGGCCCTGCACCGGGAAGGCATCAAGGAAACCGTCATGCTCACCGGGGACAGCCACACCGTGGCAGAAAAAGTCTCCGCCGATCTTGGCCTCAGCCAGGTCTACAGCGAACTGCTTCCCGCCGACAAGGTAACCAAGCTGGAAAACCTCCTGGCCCAGAAGCAGGAACGCAAAGACAAAGGCAAGGTGGCCTTCGTGGGAGACGGCATCAATGACGCCCCGGTGCTCTCCAGGGCCGACATCGGCATCGCCATGGGAGCCCTGGGCTCCGACGCCGCCATTGAGGCAGCAGACGTGGTGCTGATGGATGATGATCCCTTGAAAATATCCCAAGCCATCATGATTTCCCGCCGCACCCTGGCCATCGTCAAGCAGAACACCTGGGGCGCCATAGGCATCAAGCTCCTCTTCCTGCTCTTAGGAGCCCTGGGCATCTCCGGCATGTGGGGCGCCATCTTCGCCGACGTGGGAGTTACAGTAATTGCCGTACTCAACGCCACCAGGGCCCTGATGGTAGACAACAAGTATACTAAAGAACCACTTGCCACAACATAAAACCATATATAGTTCAAAATCCCGGACAGCTTTATTGTCCGGGATTTTTCATGGCGTCATATAACAGAAAAAGCGCCGCTTGCGCGACGCTCTGATTTCAGGTGGTGGGCAGGGATGGATTCGAACCATCGTAGCCGTGAGGCGGCAGATTTACAGTCTGCTCCCTTTAATCGGGCACCTACCCACAATGGTGACCCAGGAGGGACTCGAACCCCCGACCCTTTGATTCGTAGTCAAATACTCTAATCCAGCTGAGCTACTGAGTCATATTGTAGTAAAGATATGAAATTTTGGTGGGCCCACTTGGACTCGAACCAAGGACCGACCGGTTATGAGCCGGTTGCTCTAACCAACTGAGCTATAGGCCCTTTCTTTTTTGTCGCTCATCAGCGACAGGTATTATAATATCACAAGGATATTACCCCCGTCAACCCCCTTATTAAAAAAACTTTATTTTTTTCATGTCGTTTCATGCGTCTTTCTTTTTTCATTACGTCTGTTCATTTTCTTTGGTGCAAAGAAAACGAACCAAAAGAAACAGCGAGCCTGCGGCCCATCACGGGCCTTAAGCTCGCGGGGCCCATCCTTGGGCCCTGGGGTTCGGAATTCGGGTTGGGGATTTCGATGTTTAGGGTACGAAAAAGCCCGTGCGGGGCACGGGCCTAGATTGCTATGGAGCGGAAAACGAGGCTCGAACTCGCGACCCCCACCTTGGCAAGGTGGTGCTCTACCACTGAGCTATTTCCGCATTTTGCCTGCCCCACGAGAATACTCGTGCTGACTGACAAAAAACATTTTACTCATTTAAGGGCTGTCTGTCAACCCTTTTGACAAAAAAACTTTCAGTTCAGTTTTCCCTGCAGCACTTCCTTGGCTTTCTCAAGCTGAACATCGTTGGTATCTCCCGGCTGCAGGTTCACCTCCACATCAGGAGTAATGCCTGTGCCGTCAATGCTGCGACCAGAGGGAGTGTAGTACTTGGCTATGGTAAGCTTGATGCCGTCCTCATGGAGCAGAGGCACCACTATCTGCACTGACCCCTTGCCGTAGGACTGGGTGCCCACCACGGTGCCTGCCCCGGTGTCCTGCAGGGCGCCAGCCAGGATTTCCGAAGCGCTGGCACTGCCATTGTCCATCAGCACAGCAATGGGCAAAGGGGCGCTTTCCAGCTCAGAATCATACTCCTCCTTGCTGCCGCTGCGCTCCACCACAGACACGATGGGGCCTGCGGGCACCAGTTCTCTGGCCACCTCCACACAGCTGGTGATAAGGCCGCCGGGATTCTGCCGCAAGTCAATGACAAGGCCCTGTATGCCCTCCTGCTTGAGCTTTTCATACTCGCTCTTGAACTCAGCGCCGGTCATTTCCGCAAAGGAAGCTATGCGTATATAGCCCAGCTCCGTGCCCTCCAGCTTCATGCCCTTCACAGAGGGCACACGGATAGTGCCTCGGGTCAAGGTAAAGTCAGCATTTTCCTGGCCTTCCCTATGGACGGTAAGCACTACCTCAGTGCCCACCTCCCCGCGGATGTGGAGCACCACTTCCTCGGGCTGCCATTCAGTCACCGGAGTGCCGTCCACCGCCAGGATTTCATCCCCGGCCAAAAGCCCGGCCGCCTCCCCGGGAGTGCCCTCCAGCACGGAGATAACGCTCACCTTGTTGTCCTTGAAGCCCATGGTGATGCCAATGCCTCCAAAGGCTCCTTCAGTATGCTCCATGAGCTGTTTGAACATATCCTGGTTCATATAGATGGAATGGGGGTCCCCCAAAGACTGGACCATGCCGGAAATGGCCCCATCCATAAGTTTGGAGTCGTCCACAGAGTCCACATAACGGGCCTCCACCAAGCGCATGGTGGCAAAAAAGCGCATGAGGTCCGCAGCCTTGTACGTGTCCAGCCCCAGCACAGCCACCCAGGCTGCCATGGTAAGCAGGGAAGAAATCACCGCCGTAACTATGACGATGAGGGCTAATCTCTTTTTATTTATGAAGTAACTCATCTAAACTGCCTCATTTATCAAAGGAAAGAATAGGGGCTGATGGGCTCGCCGCCCTGGCGGACCTCGAAATGGCAGTGAGGTCCGGTGGAGTTGCCGGTGGAGCCACAATAGGCGATAGTCTCACCCTGGGACACCTGCTGCCCCACTCCCACCGCCAGGGACTGGCAGTGGCCGTAGAGAGTGGAGATGCCGCCTCCGTGGCTGATGATTACCGCGTTGCCGTAGCCGGAAATCCAGCCTGCATACTCCACGGTGCCTCCCTGGGCCGCCGCGATAGCCTGGCCGTAGTCGCCGCCGATATCCACGCCGCTATGGAACTTCTGGGTGCCGGTGATGGGATGGACACGCCAGCCAAACTCCGAAGTCACAGGCCCCGACATAGGCCAGAGCATGGCCCCGGAGCCGCCCCCCACTGCTGCGGGGGTGGCATGGGCATAGCTGGACTGGCGCAGCATGGCCTCCACCTGCTTGGAGGCGGCCATGAGCTCGTCGTACTGGGCATCAATGACTGCCTTGTCATTCTTCATGCGGTCAATGATGGCCTGTCTTTTAGCCACCTTGATTTCCCGCTCATCCCGGGCTATCCTGGCCTTGGCTTCCTGCTCTGCCTGGACAGCCTTGTCCTTTTCCAGACTGGACTTGGTGCGCTCTATTTCCGCCTTCTCTGCAAGAACAAGCTGCACCAAGTCATAGTCCTGCTTGATAACCCGCTTGAGCAAATCCATGCGGGTCATCAAATCGGAGAAATCCTTGGCTCCAAAGAGCACATCCATATAAGAAATCTGCCCGTTGATATAGATATCCCGCACTCTTTTGCCCAGCTTATCCGTCTTGTCCTCATAGTCCGCCTGGGTCTTCTTGAGCTTTTCCTCATTTTCCTCAAGACGGGCCAAAGTGGCATCAAGCTCTGCCTTCCGGGCCTCATGCTCGGCAATGGCAGCCTCTGCTTCCTCATCGAGAATGCGCTTTTCCTCGGACAGGGATTCAATCTTGCCTGCCAGCGCCTCGCTCTGCTGGCGCTTCTCTTCCGCCTGGGCATCGTAGCTGGCCTTGTCATCCTCCAAAGAGGCCAGCGCCGTGGCAGACTGCAGGGCCATCAGCCCCGTCAGAAGCAAAGCGCTGCTTTTGATCTTTATCTTTTCCATGCTTACACCTTCAGGAAACGCTTCAGGGAAATAGCAGAACCGCCGGCACCGATGGCCATGCCCGCCAGGATGATGCCCACAGTCACATAGTTCATGAAAGGATACTGGGGCATCAGGGGGAAGAAGGCCAGAGTGCTGTAGATTTTCGCCGCCATGGCTGCATAGAAGCTGCGCAGGGCCAGGGCCGCCAACAAACCGCCGAAACAGCCCATAACGATGCCCTCAATGATGAAGGGCCAGCGTATGAACCAGTCCGTGGCTCCCACGTACTTCATGATGGCGATTTCCTTCCGCCGGGCAAAGACCGTCAAGCGGATGGTGTTAGAGATGATAAACAAGGTGGCTCCTGCCAGCAACACCATCAGGGCCAGGCCAAAGATACGCATAAGACGGGTAATATCAAAGAGATGCTCCACCACATCCTGGCCGTACTTGGCCTCCTCTACGCCCTTGATCTGCTCAATGGCCTTGGCGGCAGTCTCCACCAGCTCCGGCTGGATTACCGTCACCTCCAGGGCATCCGGCAGAGGGTTCTTGTCCCCCAGAGCTTCCAGCAGATACTTCTGGTCTCCCAGTCGCTCAGACAGCCTGTCCTTGGCCTCGTCACGGGAAACGTATTTCACCGTTTCAATGCCCTGCATGCCCTCGATTTCAGCCTGTATTCTTCTCCTGCCGCTGTCCTCTATCTTGTCCTCCAGATAGACGCTAATCTGCACCTGGGACTCCAGGAGCCCAGCCATGCGGTTCATGTTCAGCACCAGAATCAGGAACACGCCCAACACGAAGAGGGACACTGCCACAGTGCCCACGGAGGCAAAGGTCATCCAGTTATTCCGCTTCAGGGAATGGAATACCTCCTGCAAGAAATATTCACTGGTCCTAAGCTTCATAACCGTATACCCCCCGGGCTTCATCCCTTACAATATGACCGTCCTCAATGGCGATGGCCCGCCGCTGCATGGTATCCACGATATGC
>CAJOIN010000068.1:6758-17738 GCA_905234515.1 uncultured Selenomonas sp. | reverse complement strand
TGTAAAAGGGAAAAAAATTTTATTCAAAAATATAAAAAATCGATTGGACGCGAATATGTTGAGATTGGTCGTGTCTAATGCCTACCAAAAAGGTAGATGAATTGTCGATGCGTAGAATATTTTGTATGTTTATGTTCTGCACGCTCAAAAAACTAGCTATATAGTAACTGTTCAGTAGCATAAACGAAATTATTTGGGCAGATTCAATCAATTCCAGCAAAAGCCTATTACTTATGAATCACTTCTATGGAAACTATCAACGGCTATGGAATTGAGAAAACAGATATTAAAAAAAAGCAAAGTGACCAATTGTTTTTGCTAGTCAGAGTAGATATATTAAGAGATTGTTCCTCAATTTATGCTTGGAAAGTTGAGATATCTATCACAACAAGGATCTAATAGATAAATTGTTTGACAATTTCAAATAACGGTTGGACATGCGCTGCATGTCTGTTGCTTCAGAAGAGAATTTCGAAGGCAAGCTTTTCATTTAATTCGCTGCCTTGATGTATCTTTCTTACATACATAAAACGGCAGATAGATGAATATGGTTAGTTTAAAAACTTTACGATGCAGACGTTACTGGACGAGCTCGATATTATTGAGCAGTACCAACAGCCAGAGCATGAGAACCGCATTATAGAAATGACTATGAAGCAGGTAGCACTCTACATGGCTATGGATGTTGAATTGCCGACATAGGTATAATCTTAGGACTTCAGGTTAAGAAGTGTTACAGCGCTGCGTACGCTTTTCCGAAGTTGTTTTTGCTTTAATTCTTCATGCACCTTTTTCAAGTACTATTGTATATACGAAACATGAAGCTGAGAAGAGTAATACTCATTTGCAAAAAAATACAATAAATTTTGGGGGTGCTGAATAATGTGCCATGCTTCAAGGCACGTAAAAAGTGACCGTTGAGTTTTTCGATTTTTATAAGCATGAGGGGGGGATGAAAGTGATATTTGATTTCACATCAACTAAAGAGGCGTATGTCAATTCTTGTTTGACTAAACGCGTAGCATTATCAAAAAGATTAAAAAATATAAAAGTAACTGCTGTTACAGTATTTGTAACAATGTTGCAATAAAATCACATGTATTTTCTAAAGAATCAAGTTTGAGAAGTATCTCAGAAAAAGGAAAAGTACTGATATACAGGCCAGAAATCAAGGATAGAATCATCCGATTGATACCTCGTGAAATAGGAATAGATGATGCGTCTACTTTTCGTGGTTTCTGTTCTGCTCATGAAAGAATGTTTTATCCTTTAGACAAAAATGGAATTACTACACTTCGCGATGCATTATTACAAAGTTATCGCTGTTTAGCTAAATGGCTTGATAATGACCGTACAGCGCAAGCGCATACTGACGCAGTGATTGATTCATTGAAGGATTTGATTCCTGATGAATTTAGGCAAGTAGTAAATGAGCATCAGTCAATAAATCCAGATATTCCTAACGTAATGACACGTGTAATGTATGAAATACTAGAAAGAATTTTGACCAAGGAAACTGATAAGGAAGAATCGACGATTCAGGCTTGTAATGAAATTACATCAGATTTAATGCTCTTGTATCATCGTCTTGATTATCAGTTACCGTTAGCCATGAACGCTAGGAATTTACTGGCCTTTCGTTATGATGCTGAATGCAGGTTTTTTTGTGTTTTCTGTATTTTAGTTCCCGAAGAAGAAAAGACAGATGTTTTAGTCTTACTTGATGGGGGACATATTGCAGAGATAAGTGGTTTCGATGTTAGATGGTTTTGGGCAAATTTATGCACCCATGAAATTGCTATGTTGGAGTATATAGAAACTATCATGATGAGTTGCGAGGAATGGTGTATTAGACCCAGTGCAATATATAAATTGTCTCCGCTTAAAAAAGCTAATATAGATTTCGATTTAAGATATAAATGCTTTAATAGTAAATTCTTTGACTTGATTCACTACACTATTTTTGAGGATATATGGAACGCATTAATAATCAAAGAAACTAATGAAAAAATAAAAAAAATAGCAAATGAGAAAAATTTATACTGTCCGAGTCTACCTACGGAAGAAGAGATAGCAAAGGCCGAATTAGACATGTCTAATAAAATCCATCATTTTTTGAGACAGGGTGAATTATATTAAATGTATAGTATATGTTGGAATGGATGTCCACTCTTCAAATTACACTCTTTCCTGCTACATGGTAGAAAATGACAAATGCTTCGCAACCGTCCAGATGGAACCGGACTATAAAGAAATCTTGAAGTACCTGAACAAAGTTCAGGAGAATATTGGCGGGCCGTGTGAATTCCACTGCGGTTATGAAGCAGGTTGCCTGGGCTATGTCCTTTACCATCAACTGGTAGATCATGGTGTAGATTGTACTATCCTTGCGCCCTCAACTATGCCCACATACAAGAAAAATGAAATTAAGACTGACAAGCGGGATGCAATGAAAATTGCACGCTGCCTGGCTTTCAACACATATCGCGCGGTATATATTCCGACCAAAGAAGATTCCAGCGTGAAGGAGTATATCCGTATGCGTGACGCTCATAAACTGGCGTTGAAAAAGGTGAAGCAGCAAATTCTGGCATTCTGTCTGCGTTATGATTTCCGTTTCACAAGTGGCAAAAGTTATTGGACGCAGAAGCATCTGGCTTGGCTGAGAAGCTTGGAAATGGATGTTTTGATGAGGGAGATACTGGATGAATATCTCCAGACCTACCAGAATATGGCAGATAAAATTGAACGTTTTGACAAGAGGATAGAAGAGCTGGCTGGCGGAACCGCATATGCTGAGAAAGTGAAGAAGCTTTCCAGTCTGATTGGCATCCGTACGCATACAGCACTGGCGCTAGTCGTAGAGACAGGTGACTTTGCGCGGTTTGCGAAAGCAAATCAGTATGCAGCATTCCTGGGCCTTGTTCCAGGAGAGAGATCCAGTGGTGACAAGCAAAACCGGACAGGCATAACGAAAGCTGGCAATACGCATCTGAGGAGATTATTGACAGAAGCAGCCCAGTGCTATGGACGAGGCCGGATAGGCTTTAAATCCAAGGCATTGAAGGCACGTCAGTATGGTAATACACCAGAAACAATAGCGTATGCAGACAAGGCAAACGAACGCCTAAGAAGGAAATTTTACCATATGGTATTGAAGAACAACAAGAAACACAATGTAGCAACGGCAGCCGTGGCAAGAGAATTAGCCTGCTTTGTGTGGGGGCTGATGACAGGCCGTACTGCCTGAAAAAGGTGACAAAACCTGCCGGAAGGCATCTTGAAGAGACTTTGGCATAGCGATGTAAGGTTTAGTGATCTACGTTCCTCCTATGCTGACACAATTAAAACTGTGATTCACGATTTTAGATCGTAGCACTTACGGCGAAACCATTACACTGAGGTAGCCAATCCTCGTATAACAGAGTGGCACTGCCGAGAACTATGTTATCTAAGGTCTTTTCAAAATGCCTTCTGGCAGAGGTAAAAAATGGTGCTTGACAAAAGGCACTACATAACAGGAGGTGATGGCCCTTTGCAGAAGCAGGTTATTTTTTATGTTTTGAGCCGTATGGTCTTTGCTGAGGCGGCGGTGCTGCTGATTCCTCTGGCCATCGCTTTCTACAATCAGGATAAAAATGTCTTGAGCTTTTTGTTTGCCGCAGCTCTGGCCTGGGGCGTGGGGACGTATTTCCGCTCCCATACCCGCATTCAGGCGGAGAAGCTGACTTTGAAGGAGGGGATTGCCATCACGGGCCTGGCCTGGGTGGTGACTACCTTCCTGGGCATGCTGCCTTATGTGAGTGGCGGCTACCTGAATCCATTGGATGCGGTTTTTGAGAGTATTTCCGGCTTTACCACCACTGGCGCTACCACCTTTACTACCTTGGAGGGGCTGCCCCAGAGCATCCTCTTTTGGCGGGCTATGACCAACTGGCTGGGAGGCCTGGGGATTATCGTGATTTTTATCGCCCTCTTGCCCCAGGCGGGGGCAAGTACGGTGAATATGTACCGGGCCGAGGGGGCGGGCCCCACGGATGACCGGGTGCTGCCCAAGCTAAGGGATATGACCAAGGCCCTTTTCACCATTTATCTCTTTTTTACCGGTGTGGGGACAGTCATGTTTATGATAGGGGGGCTGGACCTTTTCCAGGCTCTGGTCCACGCCATGGCCAGCATTGCCGGGGGCGGCTTTTCCTCTTATGATGACAGCGCCATGCACTTTGACAGTGTGTGGCTGGAAGGCTGGATGACCGTTCTTATGGCGGTGGCGGGAGGAAGCTTTGGCCTTTATTACCGGGCCTGGCACAAGGGCGTCCATGTGCTCTGGCGGGATACGGAGTTCCGCTGCTATGTTTGCTGGCTGGGGGGTACTTCCCTGCTCATTGCCTTGGTGCTGATGCTGGAGCTGGGCTATACGCCTGGCTATGCCCTCAGGCTGTCCACCTTCCAGGTGAGCTCTGTCGCCACCACGGGCTTTGTGTCCACTGACTTTGATCTGTGGCCGGAGTTTGCCAAGGGCATCCTGATTCTCTTGATGCTGGTGGGGGGCTGCGGCGGCTCCACCGCCAGCGGTCTCAAGGTGGCAAGGCTGGTGGTGCTCTGCAAGAGCACCTGGAATATCGTCCAGCAGAAGATCTCCCCCCGGCGGGTGACCCCGGTGAGGCTGGGGGGCAACAAGGTGGAGGAAAGCCAGGTGCTGCGCATTGGCCAGTACTTTTTCCTCTATATGGCCTGTCTGGCCCTTTGTACTCTTTTGATGACCTGGGATGGCATCGGCACCTTTGATTCCTTTGGCATCGCTGTGGCGACTCTGGGCAATGTGGGACCTGGTTTTGGCGTGATTGGCGCCACCCAGACTTATGCCGATTTGTCCAACTTTGCCAAGACAGCCCTGTGCCTGTTCATGCTTTTGGGCAGGCTGGAGATCCTTACCTTGCTGGTAATGCTCCGTCCCTCCTTCTGGAGCTCGGAGAAGCACTGGTAAGGTTGCTGGGAAGATTGGGCATTGCTAACCAGAGGTTTATTTGATACAATATGTACTTGTTGAGATGTTTGTAAGCACAATATATAGTGAAAGGCGGGAAGGTTGGACGCGTATATAGTGTAAGGCGGGGGAGTGCATCCCTGGCAGCCTTTGCTACTATGCCGTGTCCTTCGCAACAGCATGGATTTGAAGACAGTTATCAAGCGTTCCGGAAAGTCCGTACCCTATGATCGGGAAAAGATTCGCAATGCTATTGCCGGTGCCAATAATGATTCCACCGAGAAGATGAGCGAACAGGACATTGATGTGGTGACGGAGCGGGTGGAGCGCATGGCTGCCAGCCGTGAAACCATTGGCGTGGAGGAAATCCAGGATATTGTCGAGCAGGAGCTCATGAAATATGACTGCTATGAGGTGGCGAAGAAGTATATCACTTACCGCCAGAAGCACGCGGAGCGCCGCAAGGCCCAGAAGCACCTCATGGAGAGCTACAGGGATATTTTCTTTGCCGATGCAGTGGATTCCGATATGAAGCGTGACAACGCCAATATCAACACGGATGCTTCCATGGGCATTATGCTGAAGCTTGGTGCGGAGGGCGCCAAGCACTTCGTGGACAATTACGTGCTGGATGAGGAGTTCCAGAAGGCGGACAAGGAGAACTGGATTCATATCCACGACAAGGATTTCTCCCTGATTACCTTCAACTGCTGCCAGATTGACTTGATGAAGCTTTTCAGGGGCGGCTTCTCCACGGGCCATGGCTTCCTGCGTGAGCCTAATTCCATACGTGCCTATGCTTCCCTGGCCTGCATTGCCATCCAGTCAAACCAGAATGATATGTTCGGCGGGCAGAGCATTAACTGTTTCGACTATGCTATGGCAGAGGGTGTGAAGAAGTCCTTCTGCAAGGCTGTGCTGGATGAGGCTTACCGCGCTGTGCGCTATCATTGCGATAGTGTGTCCCAGGCTGATGAAAAGACCTTCAAGGATAAGCTGAAGGAGGCCGTGGACTTTGAGGTTTGCTCCTACGAGGAGAGCAAAGAGGCCAATCCCCGGCACTATGAGGCGGCTGTGGAGGCCATAGGGCAGGGCCTGGCCAGGGTCATGAAGGAAAATTACGGCGGCATGCCTGCGGATACCGGACTGGACAAGGAAACGGTCTATCAGCTGGCCTGCGAGGATGTGGAAGAAGAAACCCACCAGGCCATGGAGGCACTCATCCATAATTTCAACACCCTCCACAGCCGTGCCGGTGCCCAGGTGCCTTTTTCCTCCATTAACTACGGTATGGATACCAGCCCTGAGGGACGCCTGGTGACCCGTGAGGTGCTGAATGCCATCTGGTCCGGCCTGGGCAACGGGGAGACGCCGATTTTCCCCATTTCCGTGTTCCAGCTGAAGGCCGGGGTGAACTACAACCCCGAGGACAAAAACTACGATTTGTTCCTGAAAGCGTGCAAGACCAGCGCCAAGCGACTGTTCCCGAACTTCGTGAACCTGGATGCTCCCTATAACCTCCAGTACTACAAGGAGGGTGACTACAACTCTTATGTGGCAACCATGGGCTGCCGCACCCGCGTCATGAGCAATGTGAACGGCCCGGAGGAGTCTGGCAGCCGCGGCAACTTCGCCTTCACCACCATCAATCTGCCCAAGCTGGCTTTGGAAGCCAAGGGAAATTGGGGCAGGTTCTGGGAGCTCTTTGACAAGTACATCCAGGTGAGCCATGATTACCTGCTGGCCCGCCTTCAGGTTATCGAGCAGAAGCATGTCTATAACTATCCCTTCCTTATGGGCCAGGGTGTCTGGATGGGCAGCGAGAACCTGCGCCCTGAGGACAGCATCAAGGATGTGCTGAAGCATGCTTCCTACTCTGTGGGCTTCTGCGGCCTGGCGGAGTGCCTGGTGGCCATGACGGGCAAGCATCACGGCGAGAGCGCCGAGTCCCAGGAACTGGGCCTTAAGATTGTGGGACATCTGCGGAAGAAGCTCGATGCTTATACTAAGGCAGAGCATATGAACTGGACCTGCTTCGGCACTCCTGCCGAGTCCACCGCCGGCCAGTTCCAGCGTTCCAACCGCAAGAAGTACGGCGTGATTCCGGGGGTTACGGACAGGGATTATATGACCAACTCCAGCCATGTGCCGGTGTATTATCCCATCAAGGCCATTGACAAGATTAAGATTGAGGCGCCTTACCATGCCCTGGAGAATGCAGGGCACATTGCCTACATTGAGATGGATGGGGACCCCACCAAGAATGTAAAGGCTTTTGAGGCTGTGGTAAGGGCTATGCATGATCATGATATGGGGTATTTCTCCATTAATCATCCTGTGGACCGCGACCCTGTTTGCGGGTATACGGGGATTATTGAGAATGAGTGCCCGCATTGCCATCGCAAGGAAGTTGAGACGGGGAGCTTTACCATTAAGCGCAGGAAGAAGTAAGTGGTGGCCTGTACTTTCTTTGGTGCAAAGAAAGTACCAAAGAAACTGCGACCCTGCGCCACTTCACGTGGCTTAAGGTCGCGGGGGCCCGTCCTTGGGCCCCTGGGGTTCGTGAATGACGAAAGCCCCGAGGTTTTGAACTCTGTTCAATGCCTCGGGGCTTTTTTTGCACAAAAATGGCGGAGAGGGTGGGATTCGAACCCACGGTGCCATAGGGCATCACCGGTTTTCAAGACCGGCTCCTTAAACCACTCGGACACCTCTCCGCAACAGAGATAGTATAGCAGGTTAGGGGATAGCTTGTCAAATTATCCTAATTGCGCTATACTCAATGAGTTATTTAGGTAATGATTTAACTCCAAGGATTATGGAGGTTTTGCATGAAGATTGCAGTCTTTGATTCCGGCATTGGCGGGCTGCTTTATGAGGCGCGGCTGGCCCTGCCTGAGGAGCAGTTTGTTTTCTTTGCCGATGAGGATAATGTGCCCTATGGCACCAAGCCTAGGGAAGAGGTGCAGCGGCTGGTGGCAGAAGCCTTTGACTTTCTGGTTTCCCAGGGAGTGAAGGCCATCGTGGTGGCCTGCAATACTGCCACCAGTGCGGCGGTGACGGAGATGCGGCGCCGCTATGACCTGCCTATTATCGGCATGGAGCCTGCAGCCAAGAAGGCGCTTGACCTGGATGGGGAGCATCGGGTGCTGGTGGTGGCTACCCCCATTACGGTGAAGGGCAAGAAGATGAAGGTGCTCATTGACCATGTGGACAGGGAGCATCTGGTGGACCTGCTGCCCCTGCCCCGGCTGGTGGAGTTTGCCGAGCGGCAGGAGTTCAATTCCCCGGCGGTGACGGATTATCTGAGGCAGGAGCTGGCGGGCTACGATTTCAGCCAGTATTCTGCTCTGGTGCTGGGGTGCACCCACTTTAATTATTTTAAGGATACTTTCCGGGAAATCCTGCCGGATAATGTGTCCTTTGTGGATGGCAATGAGGGCACGGTGCGGGAGCTCATCCGCAGGCTCAAGGAGCGCAGCTTGCTGGAAAAGCAGGAGCCTTCGGTGGAGTATTATTACTCCGGCCGCAGGGTGACGGATGAGCTGGAACTGGAGCGCCTGAGGTCTTTCCAGCAGAGGCTGGGGCAGATGTATGCCATCACTTGACTTTGCCTGCTGATTGGTCTACATTATAATATGTGCCGAAAGGGCTGCTGGGGCAGTCCGGGATAGTTTGGCGGGGAGGTATGGTTTTGTCAGTTTGCACTAAATACAAGGTTAATTTCTACGACACGGATGCCATGGCGGTGGTACACCATGCCAACTACATCCGCTGGTTTGAGATTGGCAGGGTGGCATATTTGCGCCATTATGATCTGACTCTGGACGATATGATGGATGACGGCTATGTGTTCCCTATCACCAAGATTGATGCCAAGTATCTGGCACCGGGACATTTTGACGATGTGCTCATCATTGAAACAAAAGCCACGGCCCTCACCAAGGCGCAGATGGCTTTTGCCTACAGGATTATCCGCAAGGACACTGGAGAGGTGCTGGTGACGGGGCATTCGCAGAACGCCTTTACCCGCAAGGATACGGGCAAGATTACCCGTTTGCCGGACAAGTATTTTGAGATTTTCCAGCGGGCTATGGAAGATGAGAAAGCAGAGAAGATTTGGGAGGAATAAGTTTTGACGGTTTTATACGCAATTATCGGCCTGATAGTGTTGGCCGTGGTATTTGTGCAGCTCTACCTGGCTGTGGTTGGCAAGGAGAATGTCCAGGTAAATACCAGTGCTGCCTGGGAGCTTGAGGAAAAGTCTGCAGAGCGCCTGGTATTGAAGAAGAAGCTGGTTTTTGCCAACGAGGGCAAGCAGTGCGCTACCATTATGGATGCCATGGTGCGCTCCCAGCTGCCCTACGAGCAGTATGATGGGGTAGAGGTTCGGGGCAAGGCTGAGCTTGAGGGCGCTCCCCGTGAGGATGATTACTTCGAGGCTGTACTGGTCCAGAAGAAGGGCGAGAACCCTGACAAGCTGGATATTTGGGCCAAGGTGGCCCTGTCTCCCCGCAAGGGCATGAGCCTGGAGGAGGCCCTGAGCCACATGGTGGATATGGCCGTGGATTTCATCTGGCAGGAGACCGGCCGCAATCCCTGGTGCTATAAGAAGGTTCGTTTGGAAATCACCGCCGAGGAAATTGCCAAAATGGCCGGCGTTAATTTGATAAAGGATTAAGGAGGACACTGAAATGGCAGAGGAACTTGAACTGATACCGGTGCCCACCCGTATCCTGACAGACAAAGATGATATTATCGAGGCTATCGAGCATTATACCAAGGGCAAGATTGGTCCTGATGACCTGGTGTGCAGCGCTGAGAGCGTGGTGGCTATCACCCAGGGGCGTTATGTGCGTCCTGAGGATTTGGAGATTTCCGGCCTGGCACAGCTTTGCTGCCGCTTTATCCCTGATTATGGCAGCCTGGCCAGCCCCCATGGCATGCAGTCCCTGATGAATGTGGAAGGCAAGTGGCGTGTGGCTTTTGCGCTGTTCGCAGGCTTTGTGGGCAAGCTGTTCGGCCAGTCCGGTCTCTTCTACAAGTGGGGCGGCGAGCAGACGGCTATGATTGATGATGTGACGGGCACCATGCCTCCCTTCGACAAGTGCATTGTCTATGGTCCTGGCGACCCCTATGGCATGGCACAGAAGATGAAGGATAAGCTGGGCTGTTTCGGCGCTATGATTGCTGACGTTAATGATTTGAAGCGCTCCCGCGTAGTGGGTGTGTCCTCTGAGGTGAAGGGGGAACTGGCAGCCAAGCTGCTCATTGACAACCCCTTTGGCAATGCTTCCCAGAAGACGCCGATTTGCATTATCAAGAATTATCGGCAGTATCAGGAGAGCCATAGTTAAGGCTTCGGCTGTTACTTTCTTTGGCGCAAAGAAAGTAACCAAAGAAAACGCGGACTGGCGCCACTTCACGTGGCTTAAGTCCGCAGCGCCCATCCTTGGGCGCTTGGATAACGCATAATTTTGTGTTTTATAGAGAGGGACTGTTGCAGTGTGATTGGAAAATACCATACTGTGGCGGTCCTTTTTTGGTTTGCATAGAAAGATAGGTGTAATTATGCCTAGAATTGACAGGCGTGAGGCGGGGGATTTGAGAGTTTACCGCATGGAGCGGCGTTTTCAGAAATACCCGGCGGGGTCGGTGCTGATTGAGATGGGGAATACCAAGGTTATCTGTGCGGCTTCTGTGGAGGAGCGGGTGCCTTTCTTTTTGAAGGGCACCGGGGAAGGATGGATAACGGCGGAGTATTCTTTGCTGCCCAGTGCTACGGGCACCCGTTCGCCCCGGGAGGCTTCTAAAGGGAAGCAGTCCGGGCGGACACAGGAGATTCAGCGGCTCATTGGCCGGGCCCTGCGGTCGGTGGTGGATACCAAGGCTCTTGGTGAGCGCACCATTATGATCGACTGCGATGTGATACAGGCCGATGGCGGCACCCGCACGGCTTCCATTACCGGGGCTTTTGTGGCTTTGGTGGAGGC
>CAJOIN010000068.1:0-6694 GCA_905234515.1 uncultured Selenomonas sp. | reverse complement strand
GGGGGTGAGCCATGAGGGCGAGCCTATACTGGATCTTTGCTACGAGGAAGATTCCCAGGCCATTGTGGATATGAATGTGGTGATGACTGGGGAAGGGAAGTTTGTGGAGGTTCAGGGAACTGGGGAAGGAAGGCCTTTTTCTCATGAGGAGCTGAATAAGTTGCTGGCGCTTGGGGAGAAAGGCTGCAGGGAGCTGATTTCCTACCAGAAAGATGTGCTTGGTGGGGAACTGGTATGGTTGGTTGGACGTGAAGGATAAGTTTCGCTCGTTGCTTTCTTTGGAAGTTGCGTCTGTTCATTTTCTTTGGTGCAAAGAAAACGAACCAAAAGAAACAGCGGCCTGGCGCCACTTCACGTGGCTTAAGGCCGCGGGGCCCATCCTTGGGCCCTGGGGTTCGGGAGTTTGACCTCGTTGCCCTTTGGGCAACATCGGGGTTGTGTGAGTTTGACCTTGTTGGCTTGGAGGTTTTTATGCAGGATATTGTGATTGATACTGAGGAGATTCAGCTTGACCAGTTCTTGAAGTGGGCCGGGGTTTTGGCTTCGGGCGGGGAGCTGAAGGCTCTTTTGGCTGAGGGACTGGTTTACCGCAATGGGGAGAAGGAGTCTGCCCGTCGCAGGAAGCTTCATCCTGGGGATGTAATTGAGATTAAGGACATGGGTTCCTGGAGAGTTTGCAAGGGATAAAGGTACCTGTATATTCCTTGCATATTTATGCAGAAGGGTGGTTTGGCTGATGCAGGTGGAATCCTTGCAGCTGCGGCAGTTCAGGAGTTACGACAGTCTTGATTTGAAGTTCCCCGAGGGTATTACGGTTTTTATCGGGGAAAATGCCCAGGGCAAGACCAATATCTTGGAGGCGGTTTACTATGCCTCTTTGGGGAAATCCCACCGCACGGCCAAGGACACGGAGCTCATCAACTGGCAGTCTCCCGGGGGGGCTGTGCGGGTGAGTTTTTCCCGGCTGGGGGTGTCCAGCCGCATTGACCTGTTTTTCAGTCGGGAGAAAAGGCGGAGGATTTTGCTGAACCAGCATCCCATCCGTCCCAAGGAGCTGGTGGGGAGTCTGACCACTGTGCTTTTTTCTCCGGAGGATCTTTATTTGGTCAAGGGAGCGCCGCAGTTACGGCGCTCTTTTCTGGATACGGAGATAAGCCAGGCCAGCCCTGCTTATTACAGCGAAATGACGAAATACAGCCGGCTGGTGACTCAGCGGAACAATCTGCTGAAGAAGATCCGGGACCGGGAGGCTTCGGCGGAGATGCTGGAGCTTTGGGACAGCCAGCTGGCGGAAAGTGCCGCCGCCATCACTGCCAAGCGGATTGAGGCGGTGGGCAGGCTCAGCATGCTGGCCCGTCTCATGCAGAGGCGCATTTCAGGCTCTCTGGAGAGCCTGGAGGTGTCATATGAGCTCCACAGGCCTTCTGAGGTGCCCGGGGAGGGTCCCCGAGTGGAGGGGAGCCTGAAAGACATGACAGGAGCCCTCCTTCCGTGGTATAATGAAATGCTGGCTAAAAGGCAGCAGCTGGATATTCTGCGGGGGGTGACAAGTGTTGGTCCCCACAGGGATGATTTGCTGCTGACGGTGAATGGGGTGGATTTGCGCACCTATGGCTCCCAGGGACAGCAGCGGACTGGTGCACTGGCTTTGAAGCTGGCGGAACTTGAGTTTATCCGGGGCGAGACCGGGGAGTATCCGGTGCTTTTGCTGGATGATGTGATGAGTGAGTTGGATGCGTCGCGCCGCAAAGAACTTTTGCTGTTTTTGCAGCGGGAAAAGATACAGACGATTATTACGGCTACGGATAAGGCTTATTTTCCTGATGAGGGGATTGGAAGTTTCTTTGCTGTTCGGCAAGGGAGTGTAACGGCTCTTTTTTAGTTCCGTCTGTTCATTTTCTTTGGCGCAAAGAAAACGAACCAAAAGAAAACTTCGGCCTGGCGCCACTTCACGTGGCTTAAGGCCGAGGGGGCCCATCCTTGGGCCCCTGGGGTTCGGGAGTTCTGGGGTTCGGCCTCGACGCCCTTGGCGTCATAGGGGTTCGGGAGTGTGAGTAGTATGCTGGAAAAGAAGAAGTTTACCCGGCGCACTCCTGGGCTGGAGGTGCCTCGGACTATAATTCCTCGCTGGGTTAAAGGCAAGGGGCCGGAGTTTGAGATGGAGTACCGGCGGCGCTGGGTCCTTACTTATTGGCGGGATATTGTGGGGGATTATATTGCCCGCAATGTGGAGCTCATGGGGATTCGGAATAAGACCCTGCTTTACTACAGCGGCAGTTCTGCTTGGAACAATGAGATGAGGCTTTTGATGCCGCAGATTGTGGACAAGATGAACCGCTTTGCCGGGTGCGAGATTATCCGGGAGGTGCGGCTGACCAGGCGGTGGGAGAAGCCGGAGGCTGGGGATGTATTGGCCTTTCGGGCTTGGCTGCGGCAGGAGGAGAACAAGGTTCCTGATTTCCGCAAGGAAAGGCGGAGGGCTTCTCTTTCCCCTGCGGAAGATGAGTCTGTCAAAGCTTTGGCAGGGAAAGCTCAGGACGAGGAGCTGGGGGGGCTTTTGGGGACTATTTACCGAAAGCACCTGCAGCTGAAGAAGGTCCAGAAGAAGCATGGCTGGCTGCCCTGTGCAGACTGCGGTGCCCTTACGGAGCCGACTCCCAAGGTTTTGAAAGGTGAGGCAGAGGCTGTCTGTCCCCACTGCCGGGCACGGCGGGCGGAGGCGCAGCGGGCTGCTATCCGCAAGGTGCTGACGGATATACCTTGGGCTCGTCCTCCCCAGGTGGCGGAGTTCGTGCCTGGGGCCACGCCGAAGCTGGTGGCGGAGCAGCGGGCTATGCTGGTGCAGAAGCTGGCTTCCCAGGTTGAATTTGGCGACAAGAAAAGCCTCAAGGCCCTGCAGCTGGTGATGCTGTTCAGGGTCCTGCCTCCTGAGCAGCTTACTGAGGATGTGGTGGAGCGGACCCTCTACCATCTGAGGTATGTCCTTTGCAAGCCAAAGGATTACAAGGCACCCAAGCGCTACAGCGTCATCAAGACAGGTAAGGAAGGGGCCAAGGCCCGGGAGACCCTTGCCCAGGGAGCTAAGGATTTTCTCAAGAAGTGAGGATGAGTTCATGTTTCTTCATTTAGGGGCAGGCTACTCTGTCCGTACCAGGGAAATCATCGCCATCTTTGACTATGGGATTTTTGACGCAGGGAAGAAAAAGCTTCCCCCTTCTGAGCAGGAGCCTGTTTCCTGCCTGGAGGAAGGGGAGGAGAATATCAAGTCAGTGGTGCTGACGGACAAGGGCAGCTACCTTTCCGGCATTTCTTCCCTGACCTTGAAGAAAAGGGCCGGCATCGTCCTTTAACATATCAAGATTTATTTATCTGCCTTTGGGCAAATAAGAGACTTACGATAGGAGAATGTGCATGTCTGAGGAAAAGCTTACTGAGTCGGAGAAGCTGGCTCTGGATACCATCGAGGAGCTGCAGGGTGAGGACCTTTCCGACAAGGATTTGGACACCCGCGGCATAGAGATCCATACTGACGAGGATGCGGCAGAGGTTACGGCTGTGGATGCGGACTACGGCGCGGACCAGATTCAGATTCTGGAAGGCCTGGAGGCTGTGCGCAAGCGCCCCGGCATGTATATAGGCTCCACTTCTGAGCGCGGCCTGCACCATCTGGTCTACGAGGTGGTGGATAACTCCATCGACGAGGCCCTGGCTGGCTACTGCAACAACATCGAGGTCAGGATCCATCAGGATAACTCCATCACCGTCACGGATAACGGCCGCGGCATTCCCGTGGATATGCACGAAAGCGGCAAGCCGGCGGTAGAGGTGGTGCTGACGGTGCTTCATGCCGGCGGCAAGTTCGGCGGGGACGGCTACAAGGTTTCCGGCGGTCTTCACGGCGTGGGCGTGTCCGTAGTTAATGCCCTGTCCACCTCCATGGAGGTACAGGTGAAGCGTGACGGCCTCATTCAGGAGATTTCCTTCAAGCGCGGCGTCACGGCCCAGTCCCTCCATCAGGTGGGGACTCTGGCCGAAGGTGATGAGACTGGTACCCGTGTCCACTTCGTGCCGGACCCGGAGATTTTCACCGTCACCACCTACAGCTATGACACCCTTAAGCACCGCCTGCGGGAGCTGGCTTTCCTGAACCACGGCATCACCATCAACCTGGTGGATGAGCGTCTGAACGCTGAGGGCCAGGGGCGCCATGACACCTTCCACTTCGAGGGCGGCATCTCCTCCTTCGTGGAGCATCTGAACCGCAAGAAGGAAAAGCTCAATCCCACCCCCATCTACTTCAACGGCATCAAGGATGACACGGTGGTGGAGATTGCCCTGCAGTACAACGATACCTACCAGGAGAACATCTTCTCCTTTGTCAATAACATCAACACCGAGGAGGGCGGCACCCATCTGGCTGGCTTCAAGCTGGCTCTGACCCGTGCTGCCAACGACTTTGCCCGCAAGCAGAACATGCTGAAGGAAAAGGACGGCAACCTCTCCGGCGATGACGTCCGTGAGGGTCTCACCGCCGTCATCTCCCTGAAGATCCGTGAGCCCCAGTTCGAGGGACAGACCAAGACCAAGCTGGGCAACAGCGAGGTCCGCGGCATTGTGGATTCCATCGTCACTGAGGGTCTTTCCGAGTATTTCGAGGAAAATCCCGCTGTCACCAAGAAAATCATGGAAAAGGCCATTGCCGCCAGCCACACCCGTGAGGCTGTCCGCAAAGCCCGCGAGCTTGCCCGCCGCAAGAACGCCCTGGATTCCATTTCCAGCCTGCCCGGCAAGCTGGCTGACTGCTCCGTGAAGGACCCTGACCAGGCAGAAATCTATCTGGTAGAGGGTGACTCTGCAGGTGGCTCCGCCAAGCAGGGCCGCGACCGCCGCTTCCAGGCTATCCTGCCTCTGCGCGGTAAGATTCTCAACGTGGAGAAGGCCCGCCTGGACAAGATTTACAAGAACGCGGAAATCGGCACCATGATTACCGCCTTCGGCACTGGCATGAGCGATGACTTCAACCTGGCCAAGCGCCGCTATGGCAAGATTATCATCATGACAGATGCCGACGTGGACGGCGCCCACATCCGCACCCTGCTGCTGACCTTCCTCTACCGCTACATGCGCCCGCTGATTGAGCATGGCCATGTGTACATTGCCCAGCCGCCTCTCTACCAGATCCGCAAGGGCAAAAAGCACTGGTACACCTACAGCGACGAGGAGCTGGCACAGAAGCTCAATGAAGTAGGCCGTGACGGCGCCACCGTCCAGCGCTACAAAGGTCTGGGTGAGATGAACCCCGAGCAGCTCTGGGAAACCACCATGGACCCAGCCACGAGAACCATGCTCCGCGTAGACATGGAGGACGCCGAGGAGGCCGACGAGCTCTTCACCATCCTCATGGGTGACAAGGTAGAGCCCCGCCGCCAGTTCATCGAGGAGAACGCCAAGCTGGTTAAGAACCTGGATATCTGATTCGTGAAATACAAGATTTATACTAAATGCCCCCGGTGCAACGGGGGCATTTTTCATATATTCTCATAGGAAATCTTGAAGTAGTCCAGGTATTTTTTGAACCTGTCCTGGGCGGTGAGGCAGGTGTCACGTAGGAAGCCAGGCTCCTTTTTCCACTGGCTCAGGCCGCGGTAGTAGAACAATTTCAGGTCATCCGTAATGATAAAGGGGACAATATTGTACCGCAGGCACTCCTTGAAAAGAAGCAGCCTGCCCACTCTGCCGTTGCCGTCCTGGAAGGGATGGATGCGCTCAAAGTGGTAGTGAAAGTCAAGCAGGTCCTCCAGGCTCTTTTCCTTTTTCTTGCCATAAGCTGCCAGTAGTTCTTTGATTCGTTCAGGAACTTCCTCTGGGGAGGTGGTGGCTTTGCCGCCTACCTCGTTGGGGAGGTGCTTGTATTCGCCTACGGCAAAATAGTCAAGCCTGGCATCAGATGTACCGGCTTTCAGCATGGCATGGAGTTTTTTGATAAGTCCTTCCCTTAGGGGCTGGGAGGCCTTGTCTATGATTAAATCTATGCAGTGGAAGTGATTGGCTGTTTCTACGATATCATCGACCTTCAGAGTTTCACCCTCAAGGCCGATGGTGTTTGTTTCGAAAATGAAACGTGTTTGCTCATTGGTAAGGCGGCTGCCTTCTATATGGTTGGAATTATAGGTGAGCTCCACCTGCACCTTATGGTAAATGCCGCCTGAGAGGCGGGCGTCTTTTTCAGCCTTTAGTATCTCAAGAAGATTTTTAGGGCCGGTTTTGTTAAGCCTGGAGGGCTTGGCAGCATTCTCAGGTATCTGCCAGGTCTTGCCCTTCAGCAGGGCTCCAGGCACCCTGCCTTCGGCACAATAATTTCTGACACTTCGCTCAGACAAGCGCCATTTTTTAGCTGTGTCCTGGACAGAAAGGTACTTCATTTATTATCCCTCCTTGAGAAGATTATCGGCAATAAACTTTATTTTTATATCTATATTTTAATAATTTTTGCCGATAAAAACAAGTAGAATCATTTATCATACAGACGATTTTTCTTGCCAGGAGGAATCTTTTATGCTATATTATCCCTATAACGAGGAAGAAGATGTCCCCCATCTCTATAGCTGGGGGGGCTCATCGCATAACAGGCGGCGAGCATATATCTCCCGCCTCGTTGAAACGCTAATTGGAGGATTTTGCCTTCGGCAAAATT
>CAJOIN010000067.1 GCA_905234515.1 uncultured Selenomonas sp. | reverse complement strand
AGCTGCTTGGCAATATTGGCACTCATGGTAATGGGACTTTCCACCAGTCCCCGGTCATGGGTATCTATCCAGATGTGACCGTCAGGGTTGAGCATGATTTCCGTAATCGTCTCATCCTGCATATAGGCCATCAGCTGCGGCCCCATGTTGGATTCAAGCATCTGCACATAGCGTTCATTGACCAGCTGTGTATTCGCCATCAGCCCACCTTCTTGCTCTGTTGGTATTGCTGCCATTCTTCATCGTCATCCAAGTCATACTCATCATCGTCATCATCCCCTTCATCAGGCGGTGCTTCTACCTTGTCCGCACCTTCTGGCCGTGGCCTTTCTTCAAAAGGTTCTGCTGGCTGTCCAGCCCCTTGGGTTCCGCTATGGTCTTCATCTTGCGGTTCTTCAGGTCTGTCAGGCTGGGCAATTTCGGTATTTCCGGCTTCTTTTTCATTTGCTGTCTCCTGTGTCATTGGCCTTGGCCGCCTGTGCGGCTGACGGCTCACGCATATAGCCGCCTTGGCAAAGGCCTCGGCCTCCTGCTTTCGCTCTTCCTCCGTAGGCTGGGCTGGCTCATTCGATGCCTGTGCCTCTTTTTCTTCCCCAACCTCAGGCTCCACAGGTGCTAGATTTTCAGGAGCCGTATCGGGCACTTTATTTTTAGCTTTTTCCTCCAGCTCTTCACCCTCCGGCTGTGCCCCGGCCTCTTTCTGCAAGGCTTTTTCAGCTTCCAGACGAGCAAGTTCCACCTTACGGCGTTTTTCCTCCTGTGACCGGCGTTCCGGCTCATGGATGGCAAAAAGCTGGCTGTAGTCCTTGACCTCAGTGCATGTATCTGAAAAAGGCGGTGCCTTCACCGATACCCGCTTCACAAAGTAGGGTTCCTCATAGAAGCGGATTTTGTCGGCAAAGATTGGCCGCTTGCCGGTGACAAAGACCAGTTCCTTTTTCTCGTCCATGCGGGAAGCCTCGTCCGGGGTCATGAGCTTTCTGGCATTCTCCGAAACAGAGGTGTTCTTCTCAAAAAGCTTGCCGGAGCTGGAAATGCTGCTGGTAGTGATGGTGGCATCCCCCAGCTTGTCCGACAGCATCCTGGCTGAATCATTGTCTGCCGGAGTGTAGTAAATCTGCACATGGCAGTTAGCAGCAATGCCGTTCTCCTTGGTATAGAGCTGGTTAAGCTGTCCAATGTTCTGGGCCACAATGCAGATTTTCACGCCGTAACCTGCACAGATGGCCAGCTGATTTTCTATCTGCTCCATCTTTCGGAGCTGAGGAAATTCGTCCAACATTAGCAGCAATCGCTGCTTAACCACGTTGGTAGTACCCCCGCCTTCCCCGAAGTCCATATCCCGGACGAGCTTGCTCATCATGGTGCTGATAAACAGCCTTGTGAGAGGACGCAGCTTCTCTACATCGTTTGGTTGCAATACAAGGTAGAGGGAAACCGTCTGCTTGGGGTCTAAGAGGTCACGGACGGTGAAATCCGAAATGGCTGTGTTGGCTTTGATAAGAGGGTTCTGGTACAAGTCAAGGGACGTCTGTGTAGTCTGCATGATGGAAGCCCGGGTTTCCTTGGCACCGTTATACATATTGCTGGCACTCTCAGCCACCTTCGGATGCACCAGCAGCTGATACCACGGTGATTTTATATCTGCCATGGAAAGCCCCGTATCAATCTCGCTTTTGTCTTTGTAGCCAGCAAGGTCAGGAGCCTCCCAGTTCAGTTTATCCTCCGGCTTGCATTGCTTCTCATAGTCCACCAAAGCCAGCCGCAAGTCCTCTAGTGTCTTGACTTTGAACCATTCCTCAGTGTCCGGCTGGATTCCCAAGGCCTTTTTGTAGGGCTTCAGGTCGGGTATGTACTCCCCGTAGATTTCCTTCAGGGGGTTGCGGTACTTTTTCTTTAGCTTGCGGACAAGCTTGCCCTCTTCATCCAGCAGGGGCTTGCCGTTTTCGTCCATGACATTTTCCCATTCCTCAACCTCCATGAACTCTTTGGGGCTGATATGGGGATATATTTTCATATTGGCGAAAAGATGGTCAGTGTCCATATTAGGAGAAGACAGGAAACTCATTACATCTGACGGGTTTGGCAAATTCTTTCCCTCTTGGTAGTGCTTGTAAAGAAGGTGCATAATAACGCCTTTTACCAAAGACGTGGCCGATTGCTCCCAGAAAGGGTCTTGGTTGCCACCGCCTCCTGTCTTACACATCATTTCTGCTATGGTGGTCACATCATCAATTTCATCAGTGCTCTGAAAATTTATTTCCGCAAAAGGATTCCACCGTGCCCCGGACCCGTCCTTGCATAGTGGCTCAAACTTCATGACCTTCTGCTTGTGATGCTTCTTTCGCCAGCCGGAGGTCATGTTCCATAACTCCGCTTTCGGGTCAAAGAAGAAAATGGAGTGTTTCCAGATTATCCCCGTGGGGGTAATGACACCCACGCCTTTACCCGAGCGGGTAGGAGCCAGAAGCAGGATATGTTCCGGGCCATCATGGAGCATAATCTGATGGTTGTATGGATTTCTGCCGCACACCACGCCGTTTTCCTCGGCGTTGAGCTTGGCTTTCTTGATGTCCTCCGCCGTTGCCCATGCTGCCGTACCGTGGGAGGTACGCTGCTGGTATTTCTTGCTAATCATGTAGCCAATGCCGCCTCCTATTAAGCCCCCGAGATAGAGGTCAAAAAAGTGGGCGTTCATGACCTGGGGTGTAATCTGTGCCATAATCTCAGCGTTTTTCTTCCATGCCACCATGCCAAAGGGCTGGTAGATGGCAATGCTGCCAATGTGAAGGCCACCTAGATACTCTGCATAATGGCAATCGGCACCCACTTGCTGGGTGCCGTACCATGAGCCGAGCAGGATGCCTATGAGTACAACGCCGATGATATAGAGCATCACCTTTGTCTGTAGCTGTCTATCTTCCATGCTCAGGCCTCCCCTCATATACCAAAGGAAATAGGCTTGGTGACGAAGATATTGAACTGCTGCCCCGGAGCAATGGTGACAGTGTTCTGCTTGTCTGCACCCTTCTTGAAGAGGGTGGAGGCCGTCTGCATCAGGTTCGCCAGTGCCCCCTGCATGGCCAGCTGACCGCCGGTGTAGGTGTTCTGGGTTGATACATTGCCGGAAGCGTAAGAGCCGAGAGCAGCCAAGGCCGAAGCAAACATACCGCCACCGATTTTGCTGCCGGTATGATGATGAACCTTGCCATGGAGGCCGTTATAACCGCCAGTGTCCATGGCTACCAAGCTGTCTCCAAGGTTATAGGAACCTCCGTCTGCCATGACAAGGGTGGTAAATACCAGACTAACCCTGCCAGTAGTTGCTGCCTCCCCTTGCTCGTAGCTGCCCACCAAGGTGCTGCCAGCCGGGATAAGGAGCCTTGTGCCTGTGGCACTATCGAAGACATCAGCCTGAACCTCTGCCGTGATTTGTCCCGGGGTATCCGTGTTGATGCCAGAAAAGAGCATGGCCGGGATAACCGTACCAGCTTGGAGAATCGTGTCGCTGGGAGCCGTATAGCCCACCTGCACGAGGCCGGAATTCGCCGAACCGCCGTTCATTGTCCCTGCCGGAGCAGGTGCTCCAGCTTCAGCCGTGACCATATCTGCGTTATCGCCCCCGTTCCTGCCCAGAGCAAAATCTATGGCACTCTTGAAGCGGTCTTCCATGGCTTTCTTGGCCTGTGCTGCTTCCCGTTCTTCGGCAGACTGGGCAGCAGAAGCAGCATTTGCCTGACTGGGCAAAGCCACGGGAGCAGAATAGGAAGCCTGAGGAATAGCCGGTATGGTCATATTAGCCCGGGCTTGCTGAACCTGCTGGGGATTGTTTGGATTATCTCCATTCTGCCCATTAGCCTCCGCATTGCCGGAATTGTTAGGGTGGCTACCCGCCTTTCCCATCTGTTGCCGTTTCGGGTCCAAAAGCTGGTCATAGCTGGCCACCGCATTCTTGTCATTTTTCATCAGACCGTCAGCATTAGCCGCCGTTTCCTGTGTCTGCTGGGGCTTTTCTTGTGCCTTGTCATTCTTGTCTGTAATGTTGAAGATAGTGGCCATGCCCACCACCAGAAAGCCACCTACAATTACTGCTGTGACGATTTTGCGGTTTATACCGAAGACTGTGCCATGGCTGCCACCGTTCATGCTGACCTTGCCGGGGCTTTTGTCTGCCTCATCCCCGTCAAATTCAGTCTCGTCATCCACATCATCCTCGGTCTTCTTCCCCCATCTACGTTTGAAGAACGTTTGGGCATTCCCTAAAAGGTTATTCATGTTCTCCCCCCTTACTTGCCATGCCTAATGGTGATGATTTCGCTGTCAGACAGGCGAATCTGTGCCCGGTCAAAGACCTTTTCCACGATGAAGTAGTTGTCCTTGACCTTGTAATTGGTGATTTTCATATCCTTGGTGCCCTTCTCCTTAATGAAGAGGGGGTATTTCCTGGCTACCATCTTGTCGAACTTGATGAAGGTCTTTTCCCCATCAGAGAAAACCATGGAAGGACGGCTGGAGCTTTCCCCGCCGGACACATGATAGCTAAAATCCAGATTGGCAATATTGGTAGCGGCTACCTGCCCCGTGGTGAGCCTGTCTTCCTTTGCCATTGCCATCAGGCCATTTGCCATATTCTCAGCCTCATAAGTCCAAGTGACCATGGGGTTGTACCAGTTGGAGGTGTTCAGGATAAGCTGGTAGGAGTGCTTTTCCGTGGTGACAATAAGATTAGTGGTGCTGGTTTCCACTACCGGCTTGATGTAAAGGTGGGGAACACCGTCCACGGTGGAATTGGTCACTGTCCATCCCACCGTATCACCGCCTCCCACGAACTTGATATTTTCCCCTTTGTGGAAAGCCAGGTCTGTCAGATAGCCCCGGCGGCAGTAGATTTTATAGAGCTGGTTTGGGGCATAGGCGAAAACCATGGTTGAATTTCCCTGTGCATTGATAGCATCCTGGGTGTAGCTGGGGCTGCTACCATCGCCTCCCGGATAAACCAGATATTTCTCCGTGGCAGCTGTGCCATAGTAGCCGTCTGAGGGGTCTTCCATGAATCTTTCCATTTCCTTGTTCCTGTACTGAACATCGTCCAGAGCCTCCATGATACGGCTCTGGGCAACAGCAGAACTCTCCATCTGCCTATGAAGCTCTTTCAGTTCCTCGGTAATCTCCTTGATGGCGGCAGTATTGGCCTCGGCAGTCTTGTCTGCCTCCACGGCTTTGAGCTTGCCTTCCAAGGCTGTAAGCTTATCCTGCATTTCCTTCTGGCTTTTCTCTGTCTGCTGTGCCTCGGCCTTTACATCATGAGCCTTGGCAGCCTCCACGCTCTGCATATAGGGCATGGCAAAGGTGCTGCAAAGGAGTGCCCCGCAGATAATCTTCTTCAGTTTGCTATTGAGCATTTTCTATACCTCCGTAAATCTCATGTGACCATCTTGGTTGAAATCTGCATTTCATGTGACTGTCTCGGTTGAAATCATCTTTTCTTTTTGCTTTCGCTTCCGCTGTTGACCTGGCTGGCATCACCCCCGAAGTCAAAACCAGTGATGAACAGCCCCAAGGGGTTCACCTGCAGGGCATCCCCCTCCACCGGCAGCATGGTATAGGAGAACACGCCGCTCATATTCCGGGTCTTCTTGTCCCCGGAGCGGATGCCGTACTCTTCCTCTGTCCACCGCACCTGATAAGATGTCTCAGAATCCGGCACCTTCTGAATTGATACAATGTGAGGCGTTACCGTGCAATTGCCGAATTTATCATCGAACTTCTCATTCTGCTTCACCATTTCGTACTTGTTGGCTGCATTGGTGGTGAGGTAGGCCACCGCTTCCCGCTGGTCATTGGTCTGAGCTACGGGGTCGAGCACCACGGAACGGGCGTTCAGGACAAACTTGGTGATGAAATACTTCTTCTCGGCCTCGCCGGGGGTATAATCTGCCCCGGTGAAAGCCCCGGCCTTTTCCACTTCCCCGGTGTTTTTGTCTACCGTAACCACATAGGGAATGACCTGTGTCTTTAAGGACTGAACCACAAGGCCGCCAGCCAGCACCAGACAGGCTATTCCCATGAGAATTGTTGCCCTTCGCCAGTTATAGGCCTGTGTCACCGCACTTCCTACTCTTCTATCCCAGACAGCCGCAGCCTTTTCTGCCGGAGTAGCAGGATTAGAACCTGCCGACTGGTTATATTTTTCCGGCCTTCTGAACATCTTCTGAATCGACATAAATTCTTGCCTCCTAATCACTTGTCACTTTCCATGCCGTGAGCAAACATAATCTCCCCGCCACCAAGGAAAGCGATTTTTGCCTCCTTGTTTTCTGCCGGGACTGTCTCTGCAACCTTGGCCGGAGCACTTGCCACTGCTGGCTGATTTGCTGGCGTAGCTGCCTTTGGAATACTGGGCAGCGGCAGCACAGGCCGTGGCTGAGAAGTGGGAGCAACTAGCGGGATAGCGGGCAGATTGCGGTAATTGCCTCCATTACTTTCTGCCGTATTTGCCTGAGTAGCAGCCTCGGGAGCTGTATCAACAAAGGGATTTACAGTTAAATCCACGTCCATCTGCTCAAGATGTCCATTATGGACATCTTGAGGATTATGAATATTCACCGCCTGATATTCAACATGTCCATTATGGACATCTTTTCTATCAGGCGAATGCCATGTGCTTCCTGTAAGAATCGTCAAAGCAAAGATGCCTAATGCCATACATCCAGCTATGCGATAATGCTTCCTCATCAGCTTGTTTATCCTATCTTTCACTGCCCGCACCACCCTTTGTATAAATCTCATAGACTACATGAGCCTGAATCTTGCCCTTTTCCATATTCATGGCCAGTCCCTTGATGCCCACCAAGGCATCACCGGAGCCGAAGTTTTTGAGGAAATTCACCATATTGCCCCAGTCCCCGCTAACCTCCAGCTCACAGAGCCGTCCATTTTCTTCTGCATGGTCAGATGACCCCAAAAGATTCAGCTGGTTCCCCTGTGCGGCAAAGATAATCCTACTCTTGACCTCCTTGGCCTGTTCTGCTGTCACCGGCCTGAGCTTTTCGCTGTTAAGCCTGTCTGCTTTTTCCTGCCAGTCTTCTATGGTATGGGTCATGACGGCAATCTGCCCTTGCCTCTCCTGCTGGCTGTGAAAGGTATGAACCGTGTAGCCAGTCATGGCAATGAGGGCCACTCCCAAGATTCCCAGGACTGCTGCAAGGCCTCGCATCTTATCTAAAATCCCTGCCATTTATCTAGCCTCTCCTTTCTGTACGCTGAGAACCGCCTTGATGCTGCCATCCGGGTTTTCTTGGGAGCTTGCAATGGCCACGCCGCTGAAATTATCGCTGGCCGTGAGATTGCTCATGTATTTTTGCAGTGCTTCCTCATTTTTTGCCCGAACAGACAAGTGTGCCCAGCTGCCATCTTCTGACCCGGCCTGCACTGCCAAGGTTTCAAAGCTGACTTCTGCCGGTCTGCCTGTCATCAGGAGCGACAGTGCCTTGAACGCCTCTGCATTTTCTCTCTTGGCTCTATCCGTCACCCTCAATTCCGTCTCCAGTTCTGCCATGCTTTCCTTGGCTGCCTCATAATCCACCACAAGACTTTCTGCCGGTCTTACGCTTGTCAGACAAAGACAGGCCACGATTTCAGCGATTATGACCGTAACCATCTCTGCCACTGCGATAATGATGTGGTTCCGCTTGATTCCCAATGCTTCTGCTTCCATTTGCCCCTCCTATACTGCTTTCAGCCATCTTTCCAGATTATTGGCCTTGGCTCAGTCCAAAGTTTTCCTCTTCAACCAACCGGCAAAAACCTGCCAGCTGGCGTATGGCTGCAGAAGTCAGGACTTCCGTTTTCTCCAAGTCCACCTGTACCTTCCGGCAGCCTCTTTTCAAACATTCCTTCATTTCTGCCTCTACCTTGGGGCAGATGGTAAACATATACGCCCCCGGCACCTTTATGACGGCCTTATCCTCCTGTTTGCTCACAAAGCTCAATGAAGTTCCTCCCCCTCTATGATTACACCGTTCTGCTCCAGCATGAACCTGGGCACGATATCCTTGATTTTCTTTGAGATATGAATCGATTTATAAGGCCTAGAGGCACAAAGGGTGACGCTCTTGCCGGTCACATCCACATAGAGACATTCCACAGCCATGAGCATGGTGAAATATCCTCGACTTTTTTGGGTTCCTTTGATGATGTCTGCCCATTCTCTTTCCCGCTGATGCTTGTCTCTGGCCATCCTGCCAAGCCTCTGCCGGTAAGCTAGCACATCGAACTCCTTTGTATCTGCCGTAACCTTCACGGTAATATCTGATTCCGTGGCTACAAGGTCTATATCTATGGCTACCTCTTCCGGGCTTTTCCGGGCATACATGGCAGCGTTCTGGACTGCCTCCACTATGGCCATGGCAAAATGCCCTTCCCTGTCCCCCAGTGTCTTATCCAACGTAGCTTTGATTGGTGGCAGGGCTTCTTGGAAGAAGACCTCGAAGCCGGTCATGTGATAGTGCTGTATCTCTCTGTCCTGCAAAAAACTTCCTCCTTACGGCATCCACGTTCCTGTGAGCAGGGGAATCACCCTTGCCGAGATATTTTTAAGCGGCACCGTACCTGTGTACCGGCCATCAAAGCTTCTGGGATTGGTGCCTATGGGAAGGAACTCTCCTTGCGGCACCAGGAAACTGCCTCGAATCTCCGGCATCGGCCTCCCCTCCCGGTCTTCCTGGTAGGCCTGACCGATATATCTGCCATTTGCCTTGAACTGCAAGGTGTCCGGCTCTATCTCATAGCTTTCCCCGGCCACAGCCCCCACCTGTTTCAGGAACCGTACACCGGGGGAGAGCCAGCCTCTTGGGTAGGCCACCTCTGTAATCTGTTCCGTTGGCTCAAAGACCACATAATCCCCATCCCGCAACTCCCGCAGGGGCATCCGCAGATATAGGCCACGAGGAAGGCTGTCCGTATGGTTGTAGTAAAGCACCCGGTACTCTGCCGGAAGCCTTGGCACATAGGATAAGCACCGCCAGAGGCCAAGCACCACTGCAAAAATTCCTATAACCACCATAAACCGATGAGATTTCTTCGATGTATCTATCCACTTCAATTCCGCTTCCCTCCCGACTACGCTTTTAAGTCTAAGGGAAAATTTGCTCCGCAAACTCTTCGATGTTTTACTCAGAACCAGAAAATAAACAAAAAAAAGAGCCGTGAACACTCACAGCTCAGCTTGATTCCCTTATTTCTTCCGACAAGCATATATATGCTCTATCCTACAATCTTTCAAGAACGCAGTTGCCAAAAATGACTTAACATGAACATCGTTCTTGCTCTGTGTTTGCTTTTTAACGCAAAAAAAGCGGCCTGTCGATGACAAGCCGCTCACGGTAGACCCCGGCCCCAATATAGAGGATGGCGGG
>CAJOIN010000066.1 GCA_905234515.1 uncultured Selenomonas sp. | reverse complement strand
TTCATCTCCTTCAAGATCATCGACATGGTGGAGGCCAAGGCCTGCCGCTGGCAGAAATGAAAGATATGAGTCAAAAAGAGGTTGCTATCCCAGCAACCTCTTTTTGACTTATTGACTTTTTGTTTTGGGCGTAGTATATTGTTATATGTGCGTTGGCACTCGTATACAGAGAGTGCTAACAGATGAAGCCGTTCATAATAAAATTCAAGATAAAGGAAGGTATTGCAACATGGCTAAAGAAACCCATGAATTCCAGGCCGAAACCAAGAAACTTCTTGACCTCATGATAAACTCCATCTATACCAATCATGAGATTTTCCTGCGGGAGCTGATTTCCAATGCTTCCGATGCCATTGACAAGCTCCATTTCGAAAGCCTCACCAACCGCGACCTGCTGGAGGGTGATGAGGACTACGAGATTTTCCTGATTCCCGACAAGGACAGCCATACCCTGACCATTGCGGACAACGGCCTGGGCATGAACAAGGCAGAGGTCATCGAGAACATCGGTACCATCGCCCAGTCCGGCACCAAGGCTTTCCTGGAGCAGATCCAGAAGGCCAAGGAGGCTCAGGGCGAGGGTTCCGAGCTTTCCGACAAGGAGCTCATCGGCCAGTTCGGCGTGGGCTTCTATTCCGCCTTCATGGTGGCTGAGAAGGTCACCATCGTTACCCGCAAGGCTGGCGAGAGCCAGGCTTATCGCTGGGAGTCCACAGCGGACGGCAGCTACACCATCGAGGAGTGCGAGAAGGAGAAGCGCGGCACCACCATCACCATCACCCTGAAGAAGGACTTCTACGGCGATGAGGCCGAGGAGAACTTCACGGAGAACTACAAGCTCCAGAGCCTGGTGAAGAAGTATTCCGACTATGTGCGCTATCCAATCAAGATGAGCTTTGAGGTGACTGAGCAGCCCAAGGACGACAAGGGCGAGCCCATCAAGGATGCAGAGCCCATCAAGAAGACGGAGATTCGCACCCTGAACTCCATGAAACCCCTCTGGACCAAGAGCAAGAGCGAGCTTAAGGACGAGGACTACAACGAGTTCTTCAAGAATCAGTTCCATGAGTGGGAGAACCCCATGGAGGTGTTCCATACCAAGGCTGAGGGTACGGTGGAATACACGGCCCTTCTCTGCATCCCTGCCAAGGCACCTTTCAACCTCTATCACACGGATTATGAGCCGGGCCTGCAGCTATACTCCCGCCACGTGTTCATCATGGACAAGTGCAAGGACCTGCTGCCTGACTACCTGCGCTTTATGAAGGGCCTGGTGGATTCCCCCGACCTTTCCCTGAACATCTCCCGTGAGCTGCTGCAGCAGAGCCATGAGCTCAAGACCATTGGCAAGGCTCTGGAGAAGAATATCCTCAAGTCACTTTCCAAGAAGCTGGAGAAGCATCGCGAGGACTATGAGAAGTTCTGGAATGAGTATGGCAAGTCCCTGAAGATTGGCGTCTACAACAGCATGTACGGCGGCAGCGACACCATCGACAAGCTGAAGGACCTCTTGCTCTTCATGAGCTCCAAGGAGGGCAAGCTGGTGACTCTCAAGGAGTATGTGGAGCGCATGCCCGAGAGCCAGAAGAAGATTTATTACGCTACGGCCAGGGACAAGGAGACCATCGAGCACCTGCCCCAGATGGAGCTGCTGCGCGACAAGGGCATTGAGGTGCTGTACCTCCTTGACCCGGTGGATGAGTTTGCCATCGAGTCCATCCATCAGTATGACGGCAAAGACTTCCACTCCATCAGCAAGGGTGACCTGGACCTGGATGATGCTGAGTCCCAGGAGGTCAAGAAGGAGACTGAGGAAATCGCCAAGTCCAACGATGACCTCATGAAGGATATCAAGGAAGTGCTGGGTGAGAAAGTGGCTGACGTCAAGGTGTCCAGCCGTCTGAAGTCCAGCGCCGTCTGCCTGGTGGCAGATGAGGCCGGCCCGTCTCTCTCCATGGAGCAGACCTTCGCTGACATGGACAATCCCATGTTCAAGGCCCGCCGCATCCTGGAAATCAACCCGAAGCATGAGCTCTTTGCCCGCCTCCAGAGCCTTCATGCTGCAGGCAAGGATACCGAGGACTTCAAGGATTACTGCGACCTCCTCTATACCCAGGCCCTGCTTATCGAAGGGATTTTGCCGGAGAACCCCGTGGAGTTCGCTGGCAAGCTGGCCAAGCTGATGGCACAGTAAGAAAATAGTATAAAGTGCCCCCAGGGGGAGTTGGGAAGGTTGCCTTCCCATAACGGCATAGTCGTCCATACGGCTATGCCGTTTTTATGCTTAAATGCGTAATTTGAAAATATTTCAGCCAGGCAGGGAAAAGGGGGGCGGGTAACGAAATGAGGCATTGAGAGTTTTAGAGAAACTGTAAGGCCGTTATGGTTTCAGGGAGGATAAGTTTATGTCAAAAGAAAATGTAACGAACTTCATTGAGAAGATAGACGCTGACGAGTCGCTGGTCCAGAAGGTCAACGAACTGCTGGCAGATGCAGGAAGTGAGGATGAGATTGCCGAGAAGCTGGCAGCCTTCAGCACCGAGCTGGGCCTTCCCTTCACTGCAGAGGAATACAAGCAGGAACATCAATGATTCGGTATGAGCTTTTAGTGTATTGTAAATATGGAGGGAGAAGTTATGGCCAGCAGATTTTTCCGGTGCAGCCGCTGTGGCAACATTGTGGGGCTGATCAACGAGGGCAAGGGCACCATGATGTGCTGCAGGGAGCCCATGGAGGAGCTCACAGCCAATACCACCGATGCTGCCCAGGAAAAGCACGTGCCGGTGGCTGAATTCGATGATGGGACTGGCACCCTGAAGGTGTCTGTAGGCTCTGTGGCCCATCCCATGACAGAGGAGCACCTGATTGAATGGATTCATGTGCAGACGGAAAAGGGCGGCTTCATGCGCAAGCTGACGGCAGATGACAAGCCGGAGGCCGTGTTCAAGCTGGCTGAGGGCGACAAGCCAGTGGCGGTGTTTGAGTATTGCAATCTGCATGGCCTGTGGAAGAAGGAGCTCTGAAATTAGGAAAGCAGCATAAAGAAAAGCTGTGAAGCGGTGGATTGAATCAATCCAATTGCTTCACAGCTTTTTAATTACTTGTCTTCTTCCGTGGGCTTGGAAAGCCAGCGGGAGTTTTTCATTTTTTCCTTGCTCTGCTGCCGGGCCAGGTAGATGTCCTCAATGACCAGTTTGCAGACTACGATAATGGGCACCGCCAGGAACATGCCGGCAGCTCCCAAGAGTTCTCCCCCCAGCACCACGCCAAGGATTATGGCGATGGGGTGCAGGTTTAGAGATTTGCCTATAATATTGGGGGTCACCAGGTTGTGATTGACCTGGGTCAGCACCAGGTAGAAGCCCGCTGTCTGTAGGGCAGTCAGGGGACTGGTGGTGGCAGTCAGCAGCACACCGAAGGCCGAGGCCACCGTGGGACCCAGCACGGGGATGAACTCTGCCACCCCGGAGACTACGGCAAAGACTGAGGCGTAGGGCAGGTTCCTGATGGAAAAGTACAGGAACACCACTATGGCCGTAATGCAGCAGATGGCCATCTGGCCACAGATGTAGATGCGCAGGGCTCCTAAAATCCTGTTGAAGAGCTTCATGACCCGCTGGTTGTCCTGATGAGGGAATAGTCCTGCCAGATAGCTCTTGATGTCCTCTCCATCCTTCAGCAGGTAGAAGGTCACGAAGAAGATGATGACCATGTCTATGAACTTGCTGAAGGCGGAGAACATGAAGGTCATGGAGGATTTCAGCGCCTCCATGCCAGCGTCCTTAAGACTTATCCAAAGGGTGTCCAGCTCCTCACGAAAGAAGGCAGGGCCGTAGGTCAGCCAGGTATCCTGAAGCTTTTCGGCAATATGGGGGAATTCCCGAATAAAGCGGGTGAAGGTGGGCAAGAAATTGCTGGATATCAGGGTGAGAATCCCAGCTCCTGCCAACAGGAAAAAGAGCATCACCAGCCCTGCTGCCAGTCCTCTGGGCAGGCGCTGGTTCAGCTTGTCCACCAGGGGATTCAGCAGCAGGTTCAGCAAGAGTGACAAGAAGATAATGAAGGCCAGCTGCTGGGTGTACCAGAAGGCAGAAAGGAGCAGGGCAGAAACAATCCCCAGGATAATGGAGGTCCTATAGGCACGGATACGCATGAAATTGCTCCTTATTTGATGGCGTTGAGTCTGTCAGCCAGGACCTGGGCGCTTTCATCGCCATCCAGGCACTGTATGATGGGCTGGGCTCCCAGCATGACAATGTTGCCATTGGTGGTGGCAGCAGACGTGTTGTGACCGTTGTGGAAGGCGGCAGAGAGGTTTCCTGCCACAAAGTAGGCGCGCTCGGCACTGCTCATGCCAGCTCCGGCGGCAGGGGTCAGGAAGTCTTTTCCGTTGACCTGGACCTTGCCATCTTTCACAGTGACGTGGTTTTTGCTGTATTCTGTGAGTTTCTTGGCGTAGTTGTCACGGCGGGCAGAGTTGGAGGGATGGTCAGAGCCTCCTGCCATGAAGGTGGCGAAGTTAGAGGAAGAGCTGCCTCCCTTATCCATGACCCGCTGCCAGATGGCGGCGCAGGCTCCCGGGTTGTAGGGGGAATGGGTGATGTATTCGAAGGCCAGATTGTCTGCTTCCCACTCCATGGGCTTGGTAATGCCCTGGTTGTTCCAGAGGTTGGCTGCCAGCACGCCTACTACATTGCCTGTGGCGTTGGCGAGAATCTGGGGGCCAATGGAGCGCTTGGCACCCTTGGCGGGGTGGTCCTTCTGGCCGTGACCCATCTCGTGGCCCAAAACTACGGCAATTTCATCGTCGTTGGTAATGACATTGAAGAGGCCGGTGTTGACGCTCATGTTGTGGCCCAGGGTGCAGAAGGCGTTGAAGCTCTTTTCGTTGTTGATGAAATAGTTGTAGGGCTTTTCATAGATGCTGGCATCTATCTGCCCAATGGCTGAGGTGAGGTTGCCCATGATGATATCCAGGCGGCTGTTCAGGTTAGGGTCGCTGTTGACACCATGCTGCTTCTTCAGGGTCTGGAAATATTCCTGACGGCCCTCTTCAGTGTTGTTGTATTTCTTGATGGCGCTGTTCAGGCTGGCGGCAGTGGCTGCCCCACCGATGACGGCACCTATGACGGAGCCGGCAGAAAGGGCCTCTGCTGCAGGGGGAGCTAAGACTCCCTGGGCGCCGAAGGCAAGGGTGCCTGCCAGGCAGGCTGCTGCGATTTTAGTTCTAAGTCTATTCTTGTTCAATGTAAATCCCTCCTTTACCTAACATGATACTCCATGAAGTGAGGGCTGGCAATAGAAGCATGATTATAGTACAATTAAAATATAGTGAGAATCAGGAGGAACAATAAGAAAGAAGAAAGAGTAAAGGCAAGGAGGCTTAGGCAAATGAGAGAGAAACAGTGGCGCAGCTGCCGTTTTATGATTAACGGGCTGGCCCATAAGATTCAATACAATGAGGCAACCATACAGGAACTTTTTCTGCCTTTTCTGAGGATGATGTCCAGGAAACAGAAGGCCGTGAAGGGAAGGCTGGTCATTTTGCTGGCGGCGCCTCCGGGCACTGGCAAGTCTACTCTGGCTTTGCTGCTGGAAAAGTTGTCCCAGACAGAGGAGGGGCTGGTGTCCCTGCAGGCTTTGGGGCTTGACGGCTTTCATCACACCACCGCTTATCTCAGGTCCCATAAGGCAGAGGTGGACGGGAAGATGGTGCCTATGACTGCCATCAAAGGGGCGCCTGAGACCTTTAACCTGGAACACTTAAAAGAAAAACTGGCCAAAGTGCGGACAGAAAATATCCGCTGGCCAGTCTACGACCGCAGCATCCATGATGTCATTGAGGATGTGACCACCGTCAAGCAGGACATCGTGCTCCTGGAGGGCAACTGGCTGCTTTTGGGCTCCGGCGGTTGGCAGGACCTCAGGGATTTTGCGGACTATACGGTTTTTGTTGAAGCCAGGCCCGAGGACCTGAAGGAGCGGCTCATTCGCCGAAAGATGCTGGGGGGAAGTTCCCAGAAGGAAGCAGAAAGCTTCTATGAGCGCACCGATGGGGTAAATGTGGAGCGGGTGCTGAATGATTCCTGGCCCGCCGATGAAACCTGGCAGATGCTGCCGGATGGTGACTACCGGCTTTTGAAGCGCACTCCCAAGGTGCGGCTGGTGGACAGGGAAGCTCTTTGGAAAAAGCCGGATGTGAAGCTGGGGGATTCTCCTTTGCTGAATTCCCTGGCCCGCCGTATGTCCCAGCTTACGCCCCAGGACAAGGCTGAGGGACGTGGCGCCTATGAGAAGGGCTTTTTGGAAGGGCTTCTGGCAGCCCGGGATGATATTATACGCCGCCTGCACAGGGATGGCATGGGGGAGCAGGAGCTCTGTGCGAGCTTTGAAATCGAGCCCGAGGCACTGAAGCGCATCCTGGACCAAACGTAAGGGGACGAGCCTTTTTATTTGGCCTTGCTGGCAAATATGTAGACCAAAATGGTGAGCACAATGCCCAGACCGCCGTACATGGGGCCGTTTTCCACGAAGGCATAGATGGTGGCAGCCAGGCAGAAAAGGACAGCAAAGAAGGTCTGTTTGGCATTTTCCTTGCGGAAGGCAAAGGTCTCATAGTCAACGCCGGTGGCTTCCTTGAAGCAGTTATGGCAGATGATGTTTTCCTTGCCTTCCTGGTCCTTGTGGACCAGGGCATCCTTTTCTTCCAGGTTGCAACCGCATTTACTGCATTTGAGCATGAATATTTCCTCCAGATACATAAAGTGTGTTTATTCAATATGAACAGCTTCCATTGTACCTCAAAGCTCCGGATTTTGCCAGCAATTGGTTGTTTTATGTCCCCTGGTTTCACTAGGCGCAGAGGCGTTGTTTCCTTGACAGGGACAAGGAAAAACATTAGAATATATACGTATGGGTGTGCCATTACACCCTTGTGAAAATTAAAATCAATAAATAAAAAGAAAAGGGGGGTGAGTATTATCGTTACAGTAATATTAGCGGTAATAGTTGCAGCAATTATCGGCGCAGCCGTAGGCTATACGGCGCGTAAACGCACCGCAGAAGCACAGATTGGCTCCGCAGAGACAGAAGCCCGGCGCATTGTGGCTGAAGCTCAGCAGCAGGGAGAGACAAAGAAGAAGGAAGCTCTGCTGGAAGCCAAAGAAGAGATACACCGTCAGCGTCAGGAACTTGACCGCGACACCAAGGAGCGCAGAAGCGAGATTCAGCGTCAGGAACGCAGGATTGTCCAGAAGGAAGAGAATCTGGACCGCAAGCTTGAATCCTTGGAGAAGAAGGAAAGTGCCCTGGTACGCAAGGAGGAGCGCCTGGACAAAACCCAGGCGGCTGTTGATGAGCTTCATGCCCAGCAGAAAAGCGAGCTGGAGCGTATTTCCGGCTTGACGGCAGAAGATGCACGTACCATGATCATGGCTGAGACGGAGGAAGAGCTCCAGCACGAGAAGGCCATGAAAATCAAGGAGTACGAGCAGCAGACCAGGGATGAGGCGGACAAGAAGGCCCGTGATATCCTCTCTACTGCCATCCAGCGTTGTGCCGCAGACCATGTGGCTGAGACTACTGTATCGGTAGTGGCTCTGCCTAATGATGAGATGAAAGGCCGCATCATCGGCCGCGAGGGTCGGAATATCCGCACTCTGGAGACCATGACGGGCATTGACCTCATCATCGATGATACGCCTGAGGCAGTTATCCTGTCAGGTTTTGACCCTGTGCGCCGCGAGGTGGCGCGCATTGCCCTGGAGAAGCTTATCCAGGACGGCCGCATACATCCTGCACGCATTGAGGAAATGGTGGAGAAGGCCAAGCGTGAAGTGGACCAGCGCATCAAGGAAGCCGGTGAGCAGGCTACCTTCGATACAGGTGTCATTCATCCCGAGCTGGTGAAGCTTTTAGGACGTCTGCGCTATCGTACCAGCTACGGCCAGAATGTGCTGAACCACTCCGTGGAGGTTTCTCACCTGGCGGGTGTGATGGCAGCCGAGCTGGGCTGTGATGTAATGCTGGCCAAACGTGGAGGTTTGCTCCATGATATCGGTAAGGCTATCGACCATGAGGTGGAAGGTTCGCATACGGCCATCGGTGCAGACCTGGCTCGCAAGTACCGCGAGTCCAAGGATGTCATCAATGCAGTGGCTTCCCACCATGGCGATATGGAGCCTACCTGTGTGGAATCCGTGCTGGTGGCAGCAGCTGATGCAGTGTCTGCAGCACGTCCAGGGGCAAGGCGTGAGAGCCTTGAGTCCTATCTCAAGCGCCTCAAGAATCTGGAAGAGAT
>CAJOIN010000065.1 GCA_905234515.1 uncultured Selenomonas sp. | reverse complement strand
GGAATTGAAATGGCGGCGATTTCCTTGGGCAGCAAAGGGTCTTTAGTGGGGGCAGGAGATGGTATATACCGGGTCACAGTACCCAAAATTGACTGCCAGAATCCTGTAGGCTCCGGGGATTCCTATGTCGCAGGCATTGCGGCAGGCCTTCAGCGCAAGCTCCCCCTCGAAGAAGTCCTGCGGCTGGGAGCAGCCTGTGGAACCGCCAATGCGCTGGAAGCAGAAAGCGGGTATGTGCAAAAGCAGGTCGTTGAGGATTTGCTGGCACAGATTGTCGTGGAAAAAATCGCTTAAAAATAATGTTCCCGCCGATAGGCCGCCTCCTCCAGCCCCAGCCAGAAAAGCTCCGTGAAAAGCTCCCCCAAAAGGGATTTATGCAGCCTGCCAAAATAGGCAGAGAGCACCTCTGCCTGATAATGCTTGTGGACAAAGCCCACTATGGAATTTAGATACAGGTCCGGCTCCCCGTTCTGCTGAAAGGCCAGGAACTCCGGGCGGAAGCCGTAGCGCCCCGCCGCCGTCCAGACAATGTTTACAGCCCGCTTCTGCCGCTGGGCCCGCAAGGATTCATAGCCCATAAGATTTCACCTGAAAACCAGCTTTACTTCGCTATCTTCATCCTCTGGTCATAACCATCTTTCAGATAGTCCCCCAGCAGTGCCACCTTGAACTTGCCCGGGTGCCCCTCCGGCAGGTTGTCATTGGCGGTGAGGAGGATGTCCAGAGCTTTTGGTGTCATTGGGGCCGTGGAGCTCATGTGCATAATGAGGATTGCCCCACGGCGTACCCTGCCCCTTTCATCGTGGGCGATGTGGTTCATAATACCCACCAGGGACTGCAGGGACACAGCGCCGTAATCTTCCGTGCTGCCGTAGCCGTTGACGATGTAGTCAAAACCCGCATTCAGGATGGTCTTGCAACCCGTGCGGCTGATGGCCAACGTTGGCGGGCGCAACAGGCGGGTGAGGGCAGAGCGGCCGTTTGGCAGTTTTATGTCCCCCACCACTGCCAGCAGCTTAGGATAGGAGCTGCTGACATCCTCCCTGTACTCCTCCTCGGTCTCCACCGGCACCTGCTTGCCGTGCTCGTCCTGCTTGCCCATGGGCACGTGGTTGTTGGTATGGCTGCCGATTTCGTTGCCTTCTGCCGCAATGCGCCGCAGGAGATTGGGATTGTTGGGCATATTGCGGGTGATAATGAAGAAGGTGCCCTTAACCTTGTGCTTGTCCAGCACATAGAGAAGCTTGTTGATAGAATCATCATTGCCCCAATCGTCAAAGGTGAGGAAGATGGTCTTCTCCGGGGCATTTTTTATCAAGCCCGTCTTGTCTGCCTCTGCCATTTCCCTGCGGGAAAACCCCAACATGCGGTCATCAGAACTGACCTGCGGGGCACCAATATAACGTGAGAAGAATTCCTCCCGGAAGTTTTCCTCCGTCACCCGGCCCGTGCCGTACTCCGGCTGCATTTCTGCCGGCAGTGCCGCAGTATTCACCTGTTCATACAGATATTCACTATGGGAAGCGGCCTCCTCCAGGGAGGCCGTGTGGTAGCCGGAATCGTTGCCGCCCTTCTCCTCATAGCCGATATTGTCTATCTTCTTTTCCTTGATTTCCCGCAACATTTCTGCCGCCAAATCATCATGGGCATAGAAGTCCGTGCGCATATACACGATTTCCCCGGCGTTCAGGGAAGTGGTCCACCTGCCGAAGATATCCTTCATGACCTCAGCGGGACTGCCCGCCTCCTTGTGCTTGCTTTGCACCACATTCAGCCCCTGGCCCGCCAGGGTATAGCCCATGGCAGATACTGCCTCCCGCATGGCAGCCATATCCCCGCCGCTACTCATAATGCGGACAAACCTGCTGCGCTGTCCGTAGGTATTTTCCAATGCTGCAGCTATCCTTTCCAGCTGGGCGCAATAATCCTCAAAGGTTCCCTCCTTCAAGGGTGTCAGCCCCAGCGCAAGATCATGGCCATAGCTATTGATCAGGGCCAGATTTTTGCTGTTTCTGGCTATTTCCCGCTCCGTTACAAAAAAGGTGCCGCGCATGCCCTGCTGCTGCATATATTCCAGCAGGTTCTTCAAGGGCGCTTCCCTGGACAGGCCCCCAAAGGTCAGAATTACTGCCTTTTCTGTAGTAGGCAGGAAACGATGCTGCTCCGCCAGGCTTCCTCCGTTAGCCCGCCTCAGGGCGCTGTAATCTGCCCCCAGGGCAGGAGATGCCATCAGGGAAAAGGCCAGGGAAAAGGCCAACATTCCCCTGAAAAGGGCTGCTTTATTCATGCCAATTTATCCTTTCGTATTTTGTCACTTGCTCCTGATTCCCCTGACATCAGTATTGCCTCCCAGACGCCAAAGACTGACCTGCTCTATGCCCCCTCTGGCCACAGCGCCAATCCAGGCGTTCAAGGTATCACTGTCTGCATACCAGACCTCATAGTCATGACCATCAGCCTGATAGGCAAAGTGCAGCGCATAGCTCTTTTCATCCCTCTGGGGAGTGAGCCCGTGGCTGGCAGCCAGTTCTGCTGCCTCTGTCTCATCAATAAAGCGGGTCTTGCCCTTTTTCAGTCCCATCAGGCCGTAATCCTCCCACAGGCAGCCGCCCGTAGCCAGAGCTGCGGCTTTGTGGCCGGGGAGTGCTTCCATCTTCTTCAGGGTCTTTTGTATAAAGGCCCCATCCGCCTTTGGGCCGGGACCGCTATGGCTGCCATGAAGGTTGTAGAACATCACCACGTACTCCGGCCCTTTGCAAAAGCCCGCATCCATGGGAATCCCCGGCTCCAGCACAATGCGCAGGGCCAGATTTTCCTTCAGGCAGGCTGCAGACAGCTTATAGGTAAAGTCCAAATACTCCCGGAGCAGCTCTTTGTCCTTATCCTTGAAAAATGCCTCATAGTCAAGTTCCAGCCCGGTGCAGTCAAGTTCCCGCGCCGCAGAAAGCATGGCAGCCACTACAGCCGCCTTTGAAGCGTCATCCTTCAGAATACGCGTCAATAGCTCCTTATCCTTGGGGATGAATTTTCCCTTTTCATCCAGCCAGTCATTGGTAATGGACAGATAGCGCTTCTTTTGCCCCTCTTTTTTGGCAAAGGCAGCAATTTTCCTGGTCTCCTCGGGGATGAACAGCTTGTCTTTATTGTCGTAATAGGCCATAAAGCAGGACAGGGAGTCTGCCTGGCGCTTTATCTGCCTATACTCTGCCTCGCCTTGTTCCCTGTCCCAGGAGGCCAGCCAGAGGGAAAGGGCTACCGAAGGGTGGCCAGCAGGCGCCAGAGCAACCTCTCCCTCTGCCGACTGTGCCCCGGCGCAGGCGGACAACAACACCAGGGACAGCCCCAGCCCCAAGGAACCAAGATATTTCTTCATCATGAAAGCCTCCTTCCCAATCTGCTCAGGCATTTTTCAGGAACCAGAACAAGAGTTTTTCCCAGGCTTCCTGCAAACAGAAAAGCATTTTCTCCGTGCCTGAAAGCTCTGTGGTAAACAGAACTTTTTCCTTCTCGTCCTTTCGGGCGGTGTTGCTGGTGACAACAAGCTTTTCAAAGACAGCGTCATAGACATCATCTGCCAGGTTTCTCTGGCTCCATGCCTCGCCCTGCCAGGAAGCCCCCAGGTAAATGCTGCCCTGGCCCGTGTCTCCCACAGCCAGATCCTTGGGGCCTTCCTTGCCGTCCAGCAGCACCGTCAGCCTGTCCCCCTTGAGGTCAATTTTCAGCTTGTGGCTGCCCCGGCGGTGGAAGCTCTGGACATGCTGGTAGGGTTCCGCACCCTCCTCCACGGAGGCTGCGGGCATTTTTTCCCTGTCCTTGGCACGGCCATAGTATTCTTCTGCCTGTTCCCTGGAGGTGGCATAGCGGGCAAAAGCCATATTTTCCTGGCTCTCAACCTCCCGCCTGTCCTCCTCCACCGAGGGGATTTTCTCCCCCAGAATCACGGGTATCTTCTCCCGGTAAAGTTCACGGCGAAGGCCGCCGCTTTTTTCCAGCACCAGCATCTCATTATTGATAAGTTCCACGCAAAGGTAATTTTCCCTCTTGGCATCGCTTCTGAGATAAATCTGCTGGGCACCGAAGGAATTGCCCAAGAGGCTTACGGAGATTTTCACATCCCTGAGGCTCCCGGTGTCCCGAAGCTCTGCCAGGGCTTCCCCCTCCGGCAGGGTGGTAAGGGTGTAGGTTTCCTTTTCCAGCTCCTGAGCCCCTTCCAACAGATTCCATCGGTCAAGGCGCTTGTCCCCGCCATCGTAAAACTCTATTGGGGTATTGATGTCATATTTAATGCGCATAAGCAAGTGGTTGATGGGCCAATAGGGCTGCGGCTGCATGCGGGTCAGGTCATAGAGGCTGCTGTTCCTCTGGTTGAAGCAGTACCCCTCACGGTTGAAGGCCATGGGAAAAAGCTCCCTGATCCATTTCTCATTGACATCGCTTACAGCGTTGTTGTTGGCAAACTTCCCCGTGTTGCCGTGCATGTGGACGTAGGCCGAGGGCACCTTGCCGAAGTTCTCCTCATAGATGTCACGCAGCCGCTCATAGTCATAGCTGATGCGGCGGGTCATGTGGCCGTAGCTCTCCTTGGGCACCCCATGCTCATCCCTGATGTAGTCCATCAGATAGTGGTTGTAGCGGCGGCCCAGGCAGGGTGTCAGCACAGCATAGCGCAGAGGGTCTATCTCGCCAAGGTAGTTATCGTAGCGGTCAAAGACATTGATATACTCCAGCCGGTAGCCGTTGGTGCCCTGCTCCCAGAAGGTGGAATTCTCCAGCTCCGTAAGCTCCGAGGGCTTGAGGAATTTCATGTCCATAGTTTCCAGGTTTTCCCCGTAGCTCATGATGCTGGCCTTGAAATTCAAATCCTCCAGCACCGGCTGGGCAAAGATGGCAGTATCCCGGCGGCCATCCTCGAACATCAGGAACAAGGACTTTTCCGGCAGGGGCTTTCCCTGCTCATAATACTCCTTGATGTCCTGCTGGGTGATGGTGACGAACCCCTGCCTTTTCAGCTCCCGCAAGTGCTTATGGAGCTGCTCCTGCCCAATCAGGGTGGAGGTGTCGCCGATGTGGTCCACCCCGAAGTAGGACAAGGCCACAAAGCCCGTGTCCTTGTCCCCCTCTGCCACAGCCTTGTGGTCATAAGGCTCATAGGTTTTTAGGCTATAAAAGAGGCTGTAAAGGGCAAAGGCCAGGATAGCCAGCATAAGAAGCTCTGCTGCCACCCGCAACTTTTTGCGGCGGTTCTTGCGGCGGGAATAGTCCCCGTCCCCCAGGGCCAGCACCCTTATATCCTCATTTTCCTTGCGGTTCATGCCGTTTCTTTTCCTTCCTTTCCTTTTTGAGCCGTTCCTTTTCCATCTCCGCCAGGTCAGCCGGCGTCAGACGGGTGCCCCAGGTGGATTTCCAGAAGGTAACCCAGGCCACAGGCATCTGCCATAGGAGCACTGCCTCGTAGTAAAGGCAGAACCACATGCCAAAAATCCAGGTGGTGCTGCGCCTGAGAAAGAGCTGCGCCATGCTCATGAGAAGCGCCATCAGCAGCATGCCCACCATAAAGGTCACGGGGAACACACGGTGCATAATGGGCACATAGATAAGGTTGTAGAGCACGATGACGGGCGCGGCAATGGGCACCACCAGCCCCATGTAGAAACTCAGGGACATGAAGGGCTCCTTTTTCCAGATATAGCGGGCGGCAATCAGCGACTCCCGCAGCCAGGAGCGTTTCCAGCGCATCTGCTGCTTCAGGAACATGGTGTAGTTCTTGGGCACGATGGTCATGCACACGGCAGTATCCTGGTAACAGGTGCGGTTATGCCTGAGGATGAAGTTTGTCATGCTGCGGTCATCCCCGAAGGTAGCCCGCTGTCCCAGGAATTTCTGGTTAAGCCATGCCTCGGAATACTTCAGCACCAAATCACGCCGATAGCAGGAAAGGGGCCCGGAGAGGCAGGTCACGGAGTCAAAGAAGCTCTCCGCCGCCTTCATGATGCGGAAGGCGATGTAGTAGCGGACAGACTGCATGCGGGTCAGGGCGTTGGTGTAGGTATTGGCCACATCGGTACGCCCGGACACGCCACCCATGTCCTTGTCCTTGAACGGCTGGACGATATTCCTCACCGCAAAGGGATCCAGGAAGCTGTCAGAGTCCACAAAGACCAGCAGCTCATGCCTGGCTTCCTGTGCCCCCCATGCCATGGCCTCACGCTTGCCCTTGTTGTATTTCTGTACCAGGCAGCGGATGCGCCCCTCCACCCGGTATCCCCCCTCCCGGGTGTCTGCCCCCTTGAGCTCCTCTATGGTTTCATTTATTTTCTCCACGGACTTGTCGTTGGAATGGTCGTCTACCACGATAATCTCCAGTTTTTCGGCGGGATAATCCTGGTTGATGCAGCTTTTGATGGTGCGCCCTATCCACTCCTCCTCGTTGAAGCAGGGGATAATCAGTGTCACCCCCGGGGTGTAAGCCGGGTCAATCTTCACCGGCCTGTAGAAGGTAGCGAAGAAATAGCGGGACAGGAGGAAGGCCGCCGCCACTATGCTGTAGAGATATAGCCAGCGGTTAAAGCGGAAATACACCACAGACTCGGCTCTCATCATAACGATGGCCAGCACGATAATGCCCAGGAAAAAGGCAGAGATACCCACCATATAACTCTGCCGCCTGGCCGTGGCATACTGGGCCAGGGTATCGCGGAACTCCAGGGCGCAATAGGTCTCCCCGTCCTTCTCTGCCAGCCTGACGCACCTGGCCTTCAGCTTCTTGATTTTCATTTCATAGCCCTCGGGCATAGAGCCGGGGGTTATCTCAAAGGCCAGCCTGACAGCGCCCCCCACCTTGGGTCCTTTCTGCCCGGAGGGGAATTTCACCAGCATGCCGGTGGTGCTGATGTCCACCGCTTTGCCATGCAGGCTGCCCCTGGCTCTGCCGTCCTTATAAATAAGCTCCACAGCATAGTCCACCAAATAACGCTGGCCGGCCTTGTCCTCCCTCTGGTACTCACTGTAATCCAAGCCTTCCGCGGCGTCTTCCGCGCCACGGCGGTCACGGTTGCTGCGCTGCCCGGAGGCATCCGGCACATAGGAGAGAAGGCGGCGGTCAGGCTTCTCCTCATAGAGTATGTCTTTCTTCTGCTCACTCATTGCTCCTGCCCCCCCTTCAAAACTTCCTGCACAGTAGTCCCGGCGGGTATGTAGTGGATTTTTCTGAACTGGTTCACAAAGACCATCTGCTTGCCCTGCTTTTCAAAAGCCGTCAGCAGAAAATCCACTTCCTTGTCTATATCCACCCTGGCAATGGGGGGATCGGGCTTTTCCTCCTTGATGGTAGGCTTCATGTCCACGGCTGGCTTTTCTTCCCTTGCCACAGGGTCATAAGCCTTCTGCTCCACAGGAGGCTCCAAGGGAATGGCTATGATGCTGCCGTCCCTCACTGTGGCAGCAAAGGCATCTGCCTCCTCCTGATTATGTATCGTCCCAGGGATATAGCGGACATTTTCCTTCACGGCGTACTCCAGCCCCACCGCCCGGACGGACTTCAACAGCTCATCCGTATAGACGGTGCGGGGAGCGCGAAAGAGCGTGGGCACCAGCTGGTCATGCATGGCAACGACTTTCTGTGTGCGGCACATTTCCCTTATCTGCTCCTCCGGGCTGCGCTTTTCCAGGGCCGCCAGCCCCACATAGGTGAAATTGCCCACCTCCTGGCCGGCCTGCCGGATGAGCTTGATGACCTCAGGCTCGTCTGCCACGTTTTCCCCCTCCAGGAAGAAAACCGCCTCAGCCTTGTGCCTGGCCAGCACGTCCAGGAGCCTTGCCGCCATGGGGCGGTCAGGCATGCCGTCAAAGACCAGGGACAGACGAGGGGAACCATCCTGCAGGGTGGTGATGACCTCCGCAGGCTTTATATCCGCCTGCCCCCGTTTCTTCAATGCCTCCTTTATCTCGTCCCCGGCCAGATAGTTCTTGGTAAGATCCGTAAAACAGAAAATACCAATATCTCTATATCCTTCAATCCAATAACTTCCCCAAGATATTAAAGCAAAGGCAATAAAAGAATCCTCATCCATATTGTATCGCCATCCATACGACTTATCTGTAAAGTTTGAAGAGTAAAGAACAGTTTCCGCTTCCCTGCGGCTGTAGATATTTCTCACATCAATCAGCACAGGGGGCTTATCCTCCTGCAAACGGTAGAATTTTTTCAGTTCTTCAAGGGAACGGCGGCGATAGCAGTCATGGGCAACCAGGATAACCAGGCAATCCGCTTCGCAAATGTCTGACTCATCCATCAGATCTATCCCGTACTCCCGCTTAAATTCCTCTGGATCTGCCAGGGGATCTGCCGCAGAGGCCGAGAGGCCGTATTCCTCAAGATGGTGGTACACGTCCACTGCCCGGGAGTTCCTGGTATCAGGACAGTTCTCCTTGAAGGTCATGCCCAACAGGCAAATTTTGGCCTTGGGGGCATTCAGCCCCGCCCGCAACAACACCTTCACAATCTCCGAGGCCACAAACTTGCTCATGTCATTGTTGATGCGCCTCCCGGCTGAAATAATCTGGGAATGATGATCCAGATTCTCCGCCTCATATATGAAGTAGTAGGGATCCACCCCTATGCAATGACCACCCACCAGGCCGGGGCGGAACCCCAGAGCATTCCACTTGGTGTCCATGGCCTTGGCCACGTCCTCCGTGTCAATGCCCATCTGGTGAAAGACCATGGAAAGCTCGTTCATGAAGGCGATATTGATATCCCGCTGGGTATTTTCCACCAGCTTGGCTGCCTCTGCCACCTTGATAGAGGCGGCAGGATAGATGTGCTCGATGATGGAGAGCCAGTGACTCACCGTCCATGCCGGACACAATCTTGGTGATGCTTTTCAGCCTGTGATGTCGGTCGCCTGGATTGATGCGCTCTGGGGAATAGCCCACCTTGAAGTCCCTGCCTGCCCTGAGGCCGGAGCCTTCTTCCAGCAGAGGCAGGCAGATATCCTCGGTGACGCCGGGGTAAACCGTTGACTCATAGACCACGATGCTGCCCTTCTGCAGGAATTTCCCCACCGTCTCCGAGGCCCCCTTCACAGGATCCAGATCCGGTGTCTTGTCCCCGTTGATGGGCGTTGGCACGGCTATGACGATGAAGGAAGCCTCACCCAGCCGCCGGGGATCGGCAGTCAGGTCAATGCCGGACTTCTGCAGAGCCTCGTCCCCTATCTCTGCCGTCACATCATGTCCCTGGCTGTAGGCAGCAATTTTCCTCTCGTTCATGTCAAAGCCGATAACCTGGAATTTTTCCGCAAAGGCCGCAGCCAGTGGCAGCCCCACATAGCCAAGGCCCACCACAGCCAGCTTGCTTTCGTGGCGGCTGAGCTTTTCTAACATATTCATAGCTTTTAGCTGATGTTCCTTTCTCAAAATCACTCACGGTAGTTCTTGAAGCTCTTGGTCACCGAACCCCAGATGGTATGGGAGGAATGGCCATAGTCCAAGTCCTTCAGGGCATAATACTCCAGCCCCAGGCTCCAGTCATGGGGCAGGTTATAGGAGACTCCCGCGCCCAGGCCCCTGAATCCCCCGTGCAGCTTCATGGCATCAGCCCTGCCGTTCATGGTATGGGCCAGATAGGTAGGGGAGGGCTGGTAATAATACTTCACCCAGCCATTCCAGGTGTAAGGCTTCCAGCTGTTGGCAGGCTTATAGCCCAGGGTCAGCACATAGCCGCCCTTGCTGCGGCCGCC
>CAJOIN010000064.1 GCA_905234515.1 uncultured Selenomonas sp. | reverse complement strand
GAACAGGGAGGTTTACTGGCGGCTCCTGGACTGCCTGAAGGAGCAGGGAAGGGAGGTGGCAGAGCAGCTGGCCTGGCTGAGGCAGTGTGAGGAGGCCTTTCCCGGAGATGATGATTTCAGGGGAGAGGAGGGGTTGCTGCTGACGGAAAAAGGCTGGCAGGAAAAGGGCATAGGGCTTTTGCTTGATTTTGTCAGAGGCGGCAGGAAGGGCATGATGGGAAAGCATGTGCTGAAACGCGCTGTGCCCCGGCTGGGCTTGCGGCTGGCAGAGGCGGGCAGGGGAGAAGAGGCCCGCAGGTGGCTGAATCTGTCCTTGCAGGTTAATCCCTACCATCCTGAGCTTTGGCAGGGGCTTAGGCTCCTGCTTGAGCCTGGTGAGTTTTTGGCAGAGCTTATGCCCCACTTGCCGGAACGGGCTCAGGCTTTGGGAGAGCTGTGGCATTGGGGGGGACAGCGTCTTGACTTGGAGCTGCTGGGAGCTTTGGCGGAGGAGTTTCGCCTGTCTGGACTGGCCATACCCCAGGCGGAAATGTGGCAAAAGGCGCTGGCGGGGGAGAAGGAAGCTGCCCGGGAGAGGGCAGAGGCCATGGAGCCAAAGGCGGTGGAGCAGCTCTTTGTCGCTTTGTTGGAGCTGCCCCAGGGAGCGAAACTGGAAGGAATGGAATTCCTGCCGGAGGGACTGGCTGCGGTGGTCAGGGCCTATCGGGGGGAGGGTGAGCCTCCCCGGGATAAGGAGCCCTTCCTGCAGGGGCGGGACATCTGCAGGAAATACTGGCACAGCTGGCAGGAGGAATACAAGCGCTACTTGCAGGTGGCCGGGCTGGAGGAAGGCGGCAGGCTGTCTTGATAGTGTTTTTGGACAAAAGCAGGGTTATGGGGGTATAATATAACGAGGAAGAAGATGTCCCCCATCTCTCATCGCATAACAGGCGGCGAGCATATATCTCCCGCCTCGTTGAAACGCTAATTGGAGGATTTTGCCTTCGGCAAAATTTGAACAATGGCGTTATAATCCAATATGAAATAAACGAAGAAGCAGGATTTTAGCACAATGAGGGGAGTGGTTCAGGTGGCTGTTTTGGTTTGCGGCGGCGCCGGATATATAGGTTCTCATGCGGTCCATCAGCTGGTGGCGAAGGGTGAGGAGGTTGTCATTGTGGACAACCTTCAGACGGGGCATAGAGGTGCCCTGCATCCTGAGGCTAAATTCTACGAGGGGGATATCCGGGAGGCTGCGGTGCTGGACAGGATTTTCACGGAGAACGAGATTGAGGCCGTGATTCATTTTGCCGCCAATTCCCTGGTGGGGGAGAGCATGGAAAAGCCCCTGAAATACTTCAACAACAACGTCTATGGCATGCAGGTGCTGTTGGAGGCCATGGTGCGCCATGGGGTGGACAAGATAGTCTTTTCCTCCACGGCGGCTGTCTATGGCGAGCCCCGGCGGGTGCCTATTATGGAGGATGATGAGACGGAGCCCACCAATACCTACGGTGAGACCAAGCGTGCCATGGAGCGCATGATGAAGTGGGTGGACAAGGCCCACGGCATACGTTTCGTTTCCCTGCGCTATTTCAATGCGGCCGGCGCCCTGCCGGATGGTTCCATCGGTGAGGACCATCATCCGGAGACACATCTTATTCCTTTGATTTTGCAGGTGCCTTTGGGCAAGCGGGAGCACATTACGGTGTTTGGGGACGATTATGATACCCCGGACGGCACCTGCCTTAGGGACTACATCCATGTGGTAGACCTGGCAGAGGCCCATGTGCTGGCCCTGGATTATTTGAGGGAGGGCAAGGAAAGCAATATCTTCAATCTTGGCAATGGACAGGGCTTTTCTGTGAAGGAAATGATTGAGGCGGCCAGGGATGTTACCGGCAGGGAAATCAAGGTGGTAATGGGAGAACGAAGAGCCGGTGACCCTGCCCAGCTCATTGCCTCCAGCGAAAAGGCCCGCAGGGTGCTGGGGTGGGAGCCGAAGTTTACAGACGTGAAGCAAGTTATTGGTACCGCCTGGTACTGGCACCAGAAGCATCCTGAGGGATACGATGAATAAGGGCTGGGGCAGGCAGGCGGAGGTTTTGGCATGATAATGGGCAAGAAGAATGCCACCATAGTGGATGTAGCCAAGGAAGCGGGTGTGTCTGTGGCCACCGTGTCCCGGGTGGTAAACGGAAATTATCCGGTGAAGCCCCGGACCAAAGAGGTGGTGACGGCTGCCATAGAGAAGCTGCACTATGTGCCAAATGTGCAGGCCAGGGAGCTAAACCGCCGGTCCTCACATACCATTGGCGTGGCAGTGCCCGGCCTGGGGGATATTTCCCTGGCGGAGATGGTGGACAGCATAGAGGCGGCCATGGGCAAGGAGCGTTATGCCATGCTTTTGGGCTGTACCCGCAATGACCCGGGGCAGGAGCAGGATTGCCTTCGCCTGTTGTGTGCCCGCAATGTGGCTGGCCTGATAGTGGCGAGCCCCCAAACGGGCAGGCTGCCTGAAGACTTTTACAGGGAGATGGCGGAGCGCATTCCCTTGGTATTTGTCAATGGGCAGCCTGATATAGAGGCAGCCTCCTATGTCAATGCTGCCGGTGAGGCCCAACAGGGGGCTGCTTCGGGGAAGAAGGGCTCTCTGTTGGGGCAAAAGGCGGCAGAGCTGCTGCTGGATAAGATACGCTATGGCGCCAGCAAGCGGGTCACTCTGGAATAAAGCATGGCGGCACTGGCTTTTTCAGCCAGATTAAAATAAATATATTTTTTCTGCTTTGGGCGCGTTCCTGACAGCAGGAAATATCCCCCCTCTTGGCGAACTAGGCAGGTAGTATATTTGGGTTCCCTATTTGTCGTTTGTTGGCTGAGTGGGGGGGCTTTTTTGTCAAGGCAAAGGAGTGAGGCAAGTGGAAGAATTGCTGAGCAGGATGAGTGTGCGCAAGAAAATAATGGTGCTTATATCAGGGGTATTCATCATTGTCATGCTTGCCTTGGGGATTGTGCTGGACCGGGTCATCACCAGCAATACGCTGGATTCCTTCCAGGAGGAGGCTGACCTTCAGGCCGCACAGGTGGACAATACCATGAATATGCTTCTCACTACCCTGCGGGATGGTCTGGTGAACATGGCCGAAGACCCGGTGCTGAAAGCCGGAGGCAATATCACCGTCTATAAGGATGGGGAGGCCGGTTCTGACGGCATGATTCCCATGGACCCCCAGGCCAAGGGGGGCTTCGAGCTGGCGGCTTACCAGATTTTTGAGCGCTTTGGCAAGGCCAATAAGGCCAGCGTGTCCGTTATCAGCTACGGCACCCCGGATGGTGGTTTCCTTCAGTACCCGACAGTGAAGCGCAAGAAGGGCTATGATTCCACCACCCGTGACTGGTACAAGGAAAGCATGGCTGATACCAATGCGGTGCGTATAACCAAACCTTTCAAGACCTCCAAGGGCACTCCCACCGTGGGTATTTTTGCGGTAGTCAAGTCTACTAGCGGCACGCCTCTCGGGGTGCTGGGCTTCAACATTGACCTGCCGGTGGTCACGGATATGATTGGCAAAATCAAGGTGGGTGAGACTGGCTATATCATGGTGCTGGACAGAGACAATGTAATTGTGGCTGACCCCAAACATCCAGAGGCTGATTTCAAGAAGCTGGCCGAGGCAGAGCTGGGAGAGCTTTCCGCCCTGAATCTGGAGGAAGTCAAAGAGGGGATGTCTCTGGTAGAATTGGACGGCACGGATAAATACGTATCCGTTTACAGCTCAGAAACCACAGGCTATAAATACCTCACGTTGGTAGACAAGTCTCAGCTCATGGCCAGCGTAAACCACATGCGCGTGGTGCTGCTGGTGGTGTTCATCATCGCCATGGCCATGATTGCCCTGGCTACCTTCAGCATTGCCAGCATGATTGCCAAGCCCTTGAAGAGACTGGAGCGCTCTGCGGGCAAGATTGCCGAGGGCGACCTGCGTGAGTCTGAGCAGGTGGTGGAAAGTGATGATGAAATCGGCTCCTTGTCCGCCTCTTTCCACAAGATGACCACCGAGCTCACCGGCCTCTTGAAGCAAATCAAGGGCAGCAGCGACGAGGTGTCCAATACTGCCTCTACCATGACCCAGGGGGTCACCCAGGTGGCGGAGACTATCACCCATGTGGCAGAGCAGGTAGGGGATATTTCCGAGGCGGCTTCCCGCCAGAATGAGACCCTGAACCAGGTAGTGGACCATGTGCGGAATATGTCCGAAGATGTGGACACCATTGCCGAGGCTTCCAAGAATATCAGCCAGGCCTCCGGCAAGGCCGGCAAGGCTGCAGATGAGGGCGGGCACGCCATCACCGGGGCTGTGGAGCAGATGGGCAAAATCAGCAAGGCTGTGGCAGAATCCGCCCAGGCTGTCACGGACCTTGGCAAGAGTTCCGAGCGCATTGGCGAGATTATCGGCACTATCCAGAATATTGCCGAGCAGACCAATTTGCTGGCCCTGAACGCTGCCATTGAGGCGGCCCGTGCCGGTGAGCATGGCCGTGGCTTTGCCGTGGTGGCAGATGAGGTCAGGAAGCTGGCCGAGCAGTCCGGCACCGCAGCTACGGAAATTGCCCAGACCATCGGCACTGTCCAGCAGGTCACCAATGTGGCTGTATCCACTATGAAGTCCGGCTCTGAAGAAGTCACCACCGGTTCCCAGGTGGTGAACCAGGCAGGCCAGCAGTTCAAGGAAATTGCGGAGTATATTGCAGAAGTGGACCGTCTGGTCAAGGACGCCACGGTCAATGCCCAGAGGGTGGCTGACCGGGGGCAGGATGTGCTGAAGGCTTCCGAGGAGGTGGCAGGCGCTACCCGGCAGGTTTCCGAGAGCATCGCCTCCATTTCGGCGGCTACTGAGGAGCAGTCCGCTTCCATGCAGGAGCTGGCAGCTTCCAGCCAGCATTTGGCCAAGATGGCTGACGATTTGCAGCAGGAATCTGCAAGGTTCAAGTTCTGAGATGAAAAAGCAAAGCCCAATCAGCCGGAGTTATCAGGCTGATTGGGCTTTTTCAGGTGCGTTGTTTATTGCAGGCAGGCATTGAAAATATATTGATTGGCCAAAACTGTCATATTGGCGTCGTTGATTTCGGCGGCCCGGTGCAGGAGGCTCCAGGCCTCTTCGTATTTGCCCTGGTAAATCTTGCAAAGGGCCAGGTTGTTGCAGGCGTCGGCTTGCTGGGGGATGAGCTCCAGCACCTTTTCAAAGTCCCGGGCAGCGTCTTTGACCTTGCCCTGTTTCATAAGAAGGAGGCCACGGTTATACCAGCCCTGGGGCAGGGATGGGGTATCCCTCACCAGGCGGTCGTAGGTCTTGAGGACTTCTGCCTCTTTGCCCTGCTGGGTCTGCATGAGGGCAAGATTGTATCTGGCGGCGGTGCTTTGAGCATCCAGTTGCAGGGCTTCATTGAAATCCGCCAGGGCTCTGGCGGTGTCCCCCCGCTTGCTGTAGACAATGCCCCGGTAAATGTAGGCTTCGGCATTTTGTGTGGCGGCCAGCTTTTTTTCTGCGGCCGTCAGGGAAATATCGCTGCCATCGGGAGCCTGGGCCTGCTGCCAGAGGTTCAGGATGTCCTGGCCGTAGGTAGTGCCGGGGACGGCCCAGTTGCCGTTGAGACCAACCCAGTACTTGATATTGCCATAAAGATCCGTGCGGTTCTTCATGATATGCTCATAGCGGGGGTCCACAATCTTTTCCTTGGGACGCTCTTTGCTGGTATATGCCAAAAGGTGCTGGATATGGGCCCGGACTCCGGTGACAGCGTTGGGGAAGGAGGCGCCTTTCACTTTGTTGCCTGTGGCTCCCAGGCCGCAGAAATTGTTCTGCTGTGGCAGCACATCGCCGCCGTAGGCAAAGAAGCCTGTTTCCTTCAGGGCCTGACAGAGGGCGATGTCAGGGCGAATGCCCTCTTTGCCGGCTTCGCTGTAGTAGGCGTTGACGATTTCCTCCACCGGGCAGGTGAGCTTGGGGCTGGGGTTCCGCTTTTTGATAAAGGCGGTCATCTGCTCTTTGGTGGCCTCGGCCTCGCCCTGTATGGTGACGGAGGAGGCATTGGCCAGGTCGGTGGTAAGAGGTTCCGTATAGGCCGGGCCCAGCCGGAAACGCACCGCCTTGAGGGCTTTTTTATCGGCCTTGCCTGGCATTTTCTCAGGGAAAATGGGGCGGGCCAGGGTGAGATTCTTGGCGGAGGCGCTGGCGCTTTGGTCAAAGGAGAGCTTTTCCTCGCTGGCGCAGGCTGTCAGGGCCGGCAGCATGAGCAGGCAGACAAGGGCTGCTGCGAAATGTTTCAGTCCGTGATTCATGGCAATCTTCCTTTCTATTGAACATTCTTATATTTTACGCCATTCCTTCTTGTTTGTACACCTGTTCTCTTGCCCTGAAAGTGACAGATATGTTAGAATTGAGTTAACTATTGGGATGAATCTCTTTATTTTGCTTGAGGCTGGTTAGGTGGGATGAAAAATGAAGCAGATGCCATATTTGATACATGATGAAGCAGATTATCTGGCTATGCAGTGGGAGGTCAGGGTGGCTCTGGGAGAACTGGAGACGAGCCAGCTCCTCATTTCCGTCTTTGGCACAGAGCGGGACGAGGAGAGCACGGAAGCCATCATGAGACGGCTGCAGCGGGATTTCCCCAAGGCGGAAGTTTTGGGCTGTATGGCGGCAGAGGCCGTGGTGGACGGTGCCATATCCTGTGACGGGATTCTCATCAGCTTTACTGCTTATGAAAGCACCAAGGTGGAGGTCCTGGGGTTTTCTTCGGAGGAAATGACCCCCAAAGAAATGGGAAAGAGGCTTCTGGAGCGGCTGGAGGCTATTGAGCATCCCAAGGCAGTGGGGGTGCTTCTGTCGGATGTGACTTTGGACCTGACGAAGTTCCTGGAAGAGGTCAGCAATAGCAGCCCCGAAATTAAGTTCTTCGGAGGTCTTTCCGATGAGGGCAGCATGGGGGTCAGGGGAAAGATTTTCCTGCGGGACGGACAGCTTACCTCCGGGATGGCCCTCACTATTTTCTCCGGCAAGGACCTTCAGGTGGATATTTTTTCCAGCTTTGGCTGGCGTCCCCTGGGGCGTGCCATGACCATCACCAAAATGGAGACGCCTTACATTATCAAGGAAATCGACCGCCGTCCTGCCATAGAGGTCTATGAGAGGTATCTGGACATCCATGACAATGCCAACCTCTTTTGGGATGCGCTTACTTTTCCCATCTGCACCAAGCGTGACGGGGAACTGATAGCCCGTCATCCCCGCAGCGCCCGCAGCGACGGGGCTCTGGTTTTTGGGGCTGACTTCCGGCTGGGTGAGAAGGTGCGTCTCACCTATGGCGACCCGGAAGGCATTATCAAGCACGCTCAGGTGCTGCGACAGGGGATGCATGCTTTCCGGCCACAGTCTATCTTTATCATTTCCTGCGTGGCCCGATGGCTGCTTTTGCAGCATGATGTGGCCTTTGAGCTGGAGGCCTGCCGTGGGGTGGCGCCCTCTTATGGTTTTTATGCTTATGGAGAGTTTACGCGCAAGGGCAGGGAAGTGGTGATTTCCAATATGACCCTGACCGCTGTATGCATGAGGGAGGGCAAGGCGGGGCGTCCCACAAAGGATGTCACGCCCCCGGCCAAGGACAGGCAGCTCACCAGCCAGACCAGCATTATGCGCCACCTGGTGTATTTCGTCAATGCCATGTCCTATGAGTTCGAGGAAAGCCATAGAGGGACGGAGACCAAGCCAAGGAAAGACTGGCTTACGGACTTCATGAACAGGGGGGAATTGGAGAATGCCATAAGGAAAAGGCTGGACTATGCCAATGCCTCCAAGCAGCAGATGGCGGTGCTCATGGTGGATATTGATGACTTTAAGTCCATAAATGATAAATACGGTCACGATATAGGTGACCAAACGCTCCGGCAGGTGGCGGATATCCTGCGGGCCCAGATGCGCAAGGTGGACAGCCCGGGGCGCTGGGGCCAGGATGAGTTCTTTGTGATTTTGGTGGGCATGAGCCTGGAAAAGGCATATAGCGTAGCGGAGCGCATTTGCAAGAAAATCAGGAAGCTGGAAATAGTGCCAGGTGGGGAATGTGTTACCGCCAGCCTGGGGGTGACGGTCTCCGCAGCCGGGGATGATGAGGCGGATATCTTCAAGCGTGCTGACCATGCCGTCTACCTGGCGAAGCGCAAAAAGGGCAAGAACTGTGTAGTAGCCCTGGATGAGGCGGGAAAGACATGGAAACCGCCCAAGGAAAAGCAGGACAACAAAAAGGCATAAAGATAGTCCCTGACTAAGACATTAGTGCAGTCTCAGTCAGGGACTATTTGCTGTGAAAGCATAAGGCATTACATGATATTGTCGAAAATTCCCCGTTTGGGCACCAGTTTGGTCTGGTATTCTTCTTCGCCGTCTTTGATAATGGTAGGTCTTGAGTAATCAGGTTTTTCTGTCAGCATGGGCTTGATGCGGTGCTGGTCTGTGACCTTCCCATCCTGATAGGTGAGAACCAGGATGGTGCCGTCGGGCATGTACTTGCGAATTATTTCCGTGTCGGTGATGCTCTTTCTGCCCGCGCTGTCCTCAGCTTCCTTTTCGTCTGTAAAGAGGGCGGAGCCGCTTTCTTCCAAATCTTTTTTGGCCTGCAGGGCTTCCTCGCCCCCCGCGGCTTTCAGAAGCTGTTCGCCGGCGGTGAGGCCTGTCTCCCGGTAATCCTGCCACATTTGGGCAAGCTGGCCGGCGAAAAGGGCTTTGAAGTCTTTTTTATCCCTGCTGGTTTCTGCCGTGTTCAGCACATTGCTGGAAGCAGAGGCGGCAGCTTTGGTGGTGATGGCGTTGATATCCATGTCTATCCTCCTTTGCGTGTTACTCTCTGATATTTATAACGCCATTTCCTCCAATTAGCGTTTCAACGAGGCGGGAGATATATGCTCGCCGCCTGTTATGCGATGAGCCACCCCCATCTATAGAGATGGGGGACATCTTCTTCCTTGTTATATCGTTGAAAGGAGGGGGAAACTTAAATGTCAGGGTTTTAAGATGTGGGGGATGTGGCCCACGTTGGGGACTATGGCCCTGTGGGGGAGGGGCTGGAAAGCGTAGGGGCTGCTGTTGCCTGTCAGCACGGCGGCAAAATCCAGCCCTGCGGCCTCCGCAGCCTGGGCATCCACCAGGTGGTCGCCAGTATAGAGGGTGTCCTCCTTGGGAATGTTGAAATACTCCAGGGCTTTCAGGAGTCCTTCCGGAGCGGGCTTGTGGGCAGCAACATCATGGCTGCCGATGATGTGGTCCACCAGATGGGCACAGTGGGAGAGCTCCAGCCTTTCGGCAATACGGCTGGCGGTCTTGCTGGAGACAATGCCGATTTTGGCCCCCCGCTCTTTCAGTAAGGAGAGGGCGGGCAGGGACTCCGGATAGAAGCGGGTGCCGGCGGTCATATAGCGGTCGGCGCTGATTGTATATGCCTTGCAGAATTTGTCAATGAGCTCTTGGTCATTGGTGCCTATGGCAATGGCCACCGCCTGTTTCATGGGCAGGCCGATAAGATGTGCCAGGTCCCGGTCATTGCGGTCTGGCAGGGACAGGGCCTGCATGGTCTTATGGAAGCATTTGACAATAACTGCCCGGGTCTCCACCAGCGTCAGGTCGAAGTCGAAAAGGTAAAGGGAATATGGTTTCATAAGGAATCTCCTTTTCAATTTTATCTTGCATTTATGTGTAAATTATAACGCAGATGTGGCATGGTTAGCCAGTACACGTATACATGTATTATGTATACGTGTATATTTTCTGAAAATTTATCACTAGGCATAGACTTTACAGATTTTTTTCAGTATAATTTACATAGATGGTCCGAGGCGTGGACATAATGTGTTTTTATCCACGTCCGAAGGAACGAAACTGTTTTCATATCATTTTTCAGTCAGAGAGGAGCGATTTTATGAACTTATCTGTAAAAATCTTTATCGCCCTGGTGCTGGCCGTGGTGGTTGGTCTGGCGGCGGGCCCGGACTCCCTGGGCTTCATCAACTGGTGGGTGGCTCCCATCGGCACTATCTTCATCAATCTCATCAAGATGATGATTGTGCCTGTGGTGCTCACTTCTTTGGTGGTGGGCATGACTTCTTTGGGTGATACCAGGAAGCTGGGGCGCATCGGCATCAAGACGGTGCTCCTGTACCTGGGCACCACGGCTGTAGCTATCGCCATCGGCTTTGGCGTGGCCGGGCTGGTACATCCGGGCCTGGGGCTGGATCTGGCTGCTACCGGCGAAGTTAAGGTCAAAGAAGCACCTGGCATTATGCAGGTGTTCGTGGCCATGGTTCCTGCCAACCCGGTTGAGGCCATGGCCAAGGCTCAGATTCTGCCCATCATCGTCTTCGCTCTCTTTGTAGGTGTGGGCATTTTGCAGGTTGGGGGCGAAAAGGCCCAGATTCTCATCAAGTTCTTTGACGCGGCAGCAGAAGTCTGCTACAAGATTATCGGCCTCATCATGGAACTGGCTCCCATTGGCGTGTTCTGCCTGCTGCTTCCTGTAGTAGTGAAGAACGGCCCCGCTGTCCTGCTGCCGCTTCTGTCCGTTATTGGCTGTGTGGCTGTGGGCTGCGCTATCCATGCCGTGGTCGTTTACTCTACTCTGGCCAAGGTTTGGGGCGGCCATACGCCCATGCAGTTCTTCAAGGGTGTTTCTGAGGCCATGCTCATTGCCTTCACTACCTGCTCCAGTGCGGCTACTTTGCCTATCAACATGAAGAATTGCCAGGAGAAGCTTGGTGTTTCCCGTGAGGTTTCCAGCTTCGTACTGCCGTTGGGCGCTACTATCAACATGGACGGGACGGCCCTCTACATGGGCGTTTGCTCGCTCTTTATCGCCAACGTTTTCGGCATTGACCTTTCCTTCGGCCAGATGATGATGATTGTGCTGACAGGCACCCTGGCCTCCATTGGCACCGCCGGTGTGCCTGGGGCGGGCCTTATCATGCTGGCTATGGTACTCTCCACCGTAGGCCTCCCCATGGAAGGTCTGGCCCTGGTGGCAGGCATTGACCGTGTGCTGGATATGTTCCGCACCTGCCTGAACATTACCGGCGACGCAGCCGTGACCATCGTCATGGATGAGGAAGAGAAGAAGCACGCTGAGACTGCAACAGCCTAAGTTAATCAAGGCATAAATTAAGAGCCGGGCAGCTGCCCGGCTCCTTTTCTTGCTCAATATGAGGTTTTTCTTATACCAAACCGTGTGCCAGCATGACGTTGGCTACCTTCAGGAAGGCGGTGATGTTGGCGCCGGCTACCAAATCGTCTGGGTCAGCGTATGCTTCCGCATTCTTCTTGGACTGCTCATAGATGTTCTTCATGATACCCTGAAGTCTGCCGTCCACTTCCTCGAAGGTCCACTGGAGACGTTCGGAGTTCTGGGCCATTTCGAGGGCGGAGACAGCCACGCCGCCGGCGTTGGCTGCCTTGGCGGGGGCAAAGAGCACACCGTGGCTCTGGAAGTAGTCGATGGCCTCGATGGCGGAGGGCATGTTAGCGCCTTCACCTACGGCCTTGACGCCATTTTCTACCAGAATCTTGGCGGATTCCAGGCTGATTTCGCCCTGGGTTGCGCAAGGCAGGGCCACATCGCACTTCACGGTCCAGACGCCTGAGCAGCCTTCATGGTATTCGGCATGGGGGTGAGTTTCCACATACTCCTTGATGCGGCCGCGGCGAACCTGCTTGATTTCTTTGACGGTGTCAAGGTCGATGCCGTTGGGGTCATAGACATAGCCGTTGGAGTCGGAGCAGGTGACGACCTTGGCACCGAAGGACTGGGCCTTCTCGATGGCATAGGTAGCCACGTTGCCGGAGCCGGAAACTACCAGAACTTTGTCTTTGAGGTCAATGCCCTTGGCATCCAGCATATTCTTCACGAAATACAGCAGGCCGTAGCCCGTAGCTTCAGGACGTGCCAGGCTGCCCCAGTAGTCCACGCGCTTGCCCGTGAGGACGCCAGCGTCGTAGGAATTCCTGATGCGCTTGTACTGGCCGAAAAGGTAACCCACTTCACGACCGCCTACGCCGATATCGCCTGCCGGTACATCCACATCCGGCCCGATATGGCGGTAAAGCTCAGTCATAAAGCTCTGGCAGAAGCGCATTACTTCTGCATCGCTCTTGCCATGGGGGTCAAAGTCGGAGCCGCCCTTGGCACCGCCAATGGGCAGGCCCGTGAGGGCGTTTTTATAAACCTGCTCGAAGGCCAGGAACTTCAGGATGTCCAGGTTCACGCTGGGATGGAAGCGGAGACCTCCTTTGTAGGGGCCGATGGCGGAGGACATCTGCACCCGGAAGCCACGGTTAATCTGGATTTCACCTTTGTCATCCGTCCAGGGCACCCGGAAGGAGATGACCCGCTCGGGCTCTACCATGCGCTCCAGAATCTTGTTTTCTTCGTATTCAGGATGCTGGGCCAGTACGGGTTCTACGGATTCCAATACCTTGCCTGCGGTGTGCAGGAACTGGGCCTGGTCAGGGTCACGCTTTGCTACCAGGTCCAAGACTTTCTTGACGTACGCTTTGCTGTCTGCCATTTGGATCGCTCCTTTGCTCCCGGTCTCATTGCCGGTTTACATGTTATGTTTTTTCACAAGTTACAGTATACTATATTATCAAAAAAATGTATACGGTGTCCGTGAAAGTATACAAAGAGTGTTTCTGACGTGTAAGTTTTTTGTTTTGTATTATTTTTAAATAATTTTCTTCTTCCTTTTAATTATTGTTGCAAAAATGGCCTTGCAAAGGTATAATATCCATATAGGACTATCTACCTAATTTGGTAAGCAATGGAATGAAGGAAAGTTCTAAGGAAAGTGAGGGGTTGGTTATGGGAATCTCGTCTGTTGGTCATGTCCCCAGCTTCCCTGAACTGAACCAGCAGGTAAGCAGGACAGGGCAGCAAAAAGCAGCGGAGGGGTTCGCCAGAGCGAGTTCGTATTATGAGTCCTCGAATTTTGGCAACGATACCAAGGTAGGCACCGGTTTCATTTCCCGGGAGAGCAAAACCATAGTCAGCATTGGTGAGCAGAAGACTTCCGAGATTATGGACAAGGCCAAGGCCATTTACTCAGTGTCGAATTTTGGCAATCAGACCAAGCTTGGTACCAGCAAGTTCCAAAGGGGAAACGAGCAGACTACCGCTATTGGCGAGCAGCAGACTTCAAAGATTATGGACAAGACTCGTTCCTATTATGAGGTTTCTAACTTTGGCAATGAAACCAAGATAGGAAAGAGCAGGTTCCAGCAACAGATCCGCCAGGATTACAGCCAGGGCATGCAGAATACGGGCAAAGGCATGAGCGCTGCCCGCCAGAACGGCTCGACAGGCTCGAACCTTGGCAACAGCACCAAGCTGGGCAGCAGTGCTTTTCAGCAGGTGAACGCCCAGATTAAGCAGCATCAGGCTCACGCGGCCTATGCAGCGCAGAAAAAAGCTGCCGGTTCTTCCATGGAAGTAGCAGCATGATTGTACATTGGGACCGCACAGGTTGAAATGACTGTGCGGTCTTTTCTTTTGTTG
>CAJOIN010000063.1 GCA_905234515.1 uncultured Selenomonas sp. | reverse complement strand
CACCATGGACATGAGCCCCACCTCAAGGTTCCAAAGGGACAGCAGGCCTCCCACCAGCAGGGTTAGCACCGTTGGCTCTATGAGCCAGGACAGCACTTTCTCCTTTTTCTCCCGGGAGACTGCTACCCGGCCTGTTTGGCCGTTCACCACCGCCAGCACCGGGCCAAGGCTGAGGATGTAGACAGGCAGCAGGGCCGGCAGACGCAGGATATTGCCTGCCGTCATGTGCATGATGACCCCTGTGGTTTGCAGCTCTTTTTCCACGTCAGGGCGGAAGCCTTCCTCCACCTCACGCAGCACCCTTTTCTCCAGAAGCTTGGCGTTCACGTCTGATAGCTTCACCCTCTGTCCTGCGATAAAGGAGAATTCAAAGGGACGTGAAGCGGTCCATTCAAAGGGCTCCATGGCGTCCAGCACTAGGTTGTCCAGCTGCTTGGAAGTGTTCACCGCAATGCCGTTCAGGAAGCCCTCGCAGCGGTACTTCCTGTCAGAGAAGGTTTCCATGCGCTCCACCTGAGCGCTGACGGGGCCGCGGATAAGCTCGTAGGGCAGGTAGTACCCTTTCAGGTTATCGATGGCGGCAAGCACCCCCTGGGCTTCCTTTTCCTTGGGGTTGGCTTTTGCCCAGGCCAGCAGCCGTTCTTTGGCCTCCTCCTCTGTCAGCACAAAGGGGATGATGACCTCTGGCAGCTCATCTGACTTGGCAAAATCCCGGCGCACGAATTGGCCGCCGCAGAACTCGCACTTGGCCACGGCCTCCCCTTGGGGAATAATGACCTGGGCGCCGCAGTTGGAACAAACATGGAGGCCCTCAGCAGAGTTTTCTTCCGCGAAAAAGCTCTTCCGATGGGCATCACGCCACTGGCCCAGGAGCTTCACAGGCTCCTTGATATCCGTCCGGGCCCCGCAGTATTGACAATGATAATTCTGATGTACGATGTCAAAGCTGGCCGGCGCCCCGCAAGAGGTGCAGTAGACGGCCAAGGGATGGTTATTCTCGCGCATGCTTACAATCATCCTTTCTTTCGGGCAGCTATTTTGTCATACTCCGCCTTTGCAGGACTTCTGTAAAGAGGGGGAAAATCCTGCCAGCCAAATAGAAAAGCGCCTGCACTTTTGGAAATGCTCCGGCAGGATTTGTCCTTCTTTTGTCGAAAGTTAGTAATGATTTGTTGTGAGGAGGGATCTTTCATGAAGAAAAGATATGTGAAGAAGCTGGCTGGGGCCGCCTTGGCAGCCATGTTGATACTGAACGGCGGCAGCCTGCTGCCGGAGGACTATCTGCCACCAACTGCGGTGGCAGCAGAAGCGGCAGCGGTAGCGGCGGTGGACCCGGCCGATGCTTCTGGCTTTGTGGTGCTTTCGGAAGTAGTGCCTGACGTGATTCAGGAAATCCGCTATTACTCCACCTATAACTTCGTAGGGGACAGGATCCGGGGCTATGAGGAGCCTGTGGCCCTTATGACCAAGCAGGCTGCCTATGCCCTGAAGGAAGTGGCAGACGAGCTCAGGGAGAAGGGCTACCGCCTGAAGATTTACGACGCCTACCGTCCTCAGATGGCAGTGGACAACTTCAAGGAATGGGCCCAGGACCTGAAGGATACCCGCATGAAGGAGTATTTCTATCCCGACCTGAACAAGGATGTGCTCTTTGACCAGGGCTATATCGCTGCCCGCTCCGGCCACAGCCGGGGCAGCACCGTGGACCTGACCCTCTTTGACATGAGGACGGAGAAAGAAGTGGACATGGGAGGTACCTTCGACTACTTCGGCGAGCGTTCCCATCCTGACTTCAAGGGTGACCTGACCCCTGAGCAGCTGCAGAACCGCCGTATCCTGAGCCAGGCCATGTTCCGCCACGGCTTCAAGGGCCTTGACACAGAGTGGTGGCACTTCACCCTCCGGGATGAACCATATCCCGACACCTATTTCACCTTCCAAAACCAGAAAAACTCCGTTCAGGAGGCCGCTAAAGCTGTCTACAGCCCCTTGTGGGTGACGAAGCTGGCTCCTGCGGCTGCGGCCAAGCAGATGGTGGTGGTGGCAGGTGTGGCCAAGCAGAGCGCCTGGATTTCCATGCATGAAAAGGACAGTGACGGCAACTGGGTGCAGGTGCTCTCCACCCCCGGCTTCATTGGCAGGGAAGGCCTGGGCAAGACAAAAGAAGGGGATGGCAAGACTCCCGTGGGCATCTTCCACTTCACCAAGGCCTTCGGCATAGAGAAAGACCCGGGCTGCAAGATTCCCTATACCCAGGTGGATGAAAATACCTACTGGTCCGGTGATGGCCGTCCCGGCATGCACTACAACGAGATGGTGGATATCAGCAAGCTGCCCGACCTGAACAAGGAAGACAGCGAGCATATCGTGGACTACAACCCCCACTACCTCTACTGCTTGAACATCAGCTATAACGAGGCTGGGACCCCCGGCGAAGGCTCTGCCATCTTCATGCACTGCTTCGGGGTGAACAAGCCCTACACCGGCGGCTGCGTCTCCCTGCCCGTGGAAAAGATGCGGTCCCTGATCCAGAGGGTAGAACCCGGCTGCGTAGTGGTGATTGACACCCTGGAGAACATGGGCGGAGAATTCTGATTCAGCAAGATAGGAAAGCCCGTTGGCTGCGCCGACGGGCTTTTGGGGATGGTGGAAATGGGAGAGATATATGGAAAAGATGAGAAGCAAGAATCAGCAGACACTGATGGTACTCCAGGAGAGGCTGGCTACCCTGCTGGAGTTTGCGGAAAAGGTGAACATTGTCACGGAGGAGTGCATTGAGGCCGAGAGAAACGATGACAGGGAAGCAGAACTCAGGGCGGTGGAGGAAATCGAGCGTCTTGATGAGGAGCTGGATAATATTCTCACTGCCGTGACCCAGGCGGAAATAGATGAGATAACCCATGTGCTCAGCGAGGAATCCCTGCTGGCCAATGTGGACTGGCTCCGCAGCTGCAGCCAGAAGCTGGACAAGCTGGCTGACAAGTACGCCGAGGCCATCAAGGAACGCAATGATGTCAAAAAGGCCATCGCCATCCGCCAGGAGATAAAGAATTTGGGGCACGCCCTGGTGCGGGGCAGGAAGGTTTGATATTTTAGCAGATTTTTAGCTTTGTATGACAAAATAAGTTTTGAAATGTATTTTGCCAAAAGGGTGAAAGGAAGGGAAAACCTTGAAGAAAAAATTTTTGAGCCTGCTGGCCATAGCCTGCTGCGGGCTGCTCTGGACGGCAGGCCCTGGTGAGGCCAAGGCAGCCCCGGAGGGGCCGGGCCGGGGGAAGAAAATCGTCTACATCCCCATCGATACCAGGCCGGTTAATGACAGCCAGACCGTGGCCGTGGCTGAGAAGCTGGGCTACGAGGTGCTGGTGCCGCCCAAGGAAATGCTGGGGGGCAGGGAGGATTACGGCCATCCGGAGGAACTCCTGGCCTGGCTGGAGCAGAACGCCCCGGGCGCCAGGGCCGCAGTGGTGTCCACCGATGCCATGCTTTACGGCAGTCTGGTGGGTTCCCGCATGCACGATTTGACGGCGGAGAAAATCCTTCATCGGGCGGAGCAGCTGAAGTCTTTCCAGGAGAAGCATCCCGGGCTGCCCCTCTACGCTTTTGGCACCATTATGCGCACGCCACGGGGCGGCGCTTATTCCAGTGCCGAGCCGGCCTACTATCAGGAGTACGGGGCCGGGATTTTCCGCTACACGGCTCTTTTGGACAAGGAGGAAATGGAGGGTCTGTCCCGGAAGGAACAGAAGGAAAGGGATAAGCTGAAGCAGGAAATCCCGGAGGGGTATTTGCAGGACTGGCTCCAGCGCCGGGCCAAAAATTACAATGCCAATACCCGCTTGATGGAAATGGCGGAAGAGGGCGTCTTCAATTATTTCCTGCTGGGCTGCGATGACAGCGTCGTGCCCTCCCAGACCCACCTGGAGAGCCGCCATCTGGAGGAGCAGGGCAGCGTCATAGGCAAGACCCGCTCCGTGGTCACCTCCGGGGCGGACGAGCTGGGCATGCTGATGATGGCCAGGGCCATCAATGACAATCTCCGAAACGTTCCCTTCATCTATGCCGAGTATGCCAGGGGCAAGGGGCGGGATACCATTCCCGACTATACAAATGAGAAAATCGGCGAATCCGTGGACAAGGCTATCGCCTCCATTGGCGCCCTGCAGGTCATGGACCCCCAGCGAGCAGATTTGGTGCTGCTGGTGAGCACCAGTCCCGACGGCAAGACCTTTGAGGCAAACAGCCCCAAGAATACCAAGAAGCCCCGCAAGGGCACCAAGGCCTTCCTGGCCAAGGTGAAGGATTACACGGAGCAGGGCTATCCCGTGGCTGTGGCAGATATCGCCTATGGCAACGGGGCTGACAATGCCCTGATGGAAGGGCTGCGGAAGGAGGACCTCCAGTTCCGCCTGCAGGGTTACGGAGGCTGGAACACCGCCACCAACAGCACCGGCTTCCTGCTGGGGTCTGCAACTCTTGCCAATAAAATGGGCAAGGCTGATGTGGAGGACCTGCTCCTGACCCGCTACCTGGACGACTGGGCCTATCAGGCCAACGTCCGGGGAGAGATGGCCAATCTCCTGGGCACCTTGCCTGGTGAGGGTGACTATGGCAAGCTGGACGGCAAGAAAAAAGCTGCCCAGGAAAAGACCGCGGAGCTCTTGGAGAATTTCCTCCGGGAAAACCTCTGCTCCCCTGTAAATGGGGAAATAAAGTCCGTCAAGGTGGACTTCCCCTGGAACCGCATGTTTGAATGCGATGGCAAGGTTATACTGAAGAATAAGCAAAAATAAGGTCATATAGAAAGTCCCGGCAGTGTTTCACGTGAAACATCCGCCGGGACTTTTTGGATAACATATCTTAATTTTCTCTTATGTTGAGGTGTTTGCAAGAGAAGCATATTAAAGTCTATCTTTTGACATAACGGGAACGTCTGAGCTATAATAAGAACAGATATACAGGGAAAATTCTGTCAACGGTGGAGGCGAGCAGAATGATAAATGATGAATTAAAGAACATCAGTCAGAAAATTGTAGAGGCGTTGTCTCCAAGAAAGATCTATTTGTTTGGTTCTTATGCTAAAGATAACTATACTGCTGACAGTGATTACGATATATATGTGATATGCCCTGATGGAGCCGGGGATGCTATAATTTTGTCACAGCAAGGCTATCGCGCTTTGCGCGGGATTCGCAAAAAGCCAGTGGATCTGTTGGTAGGTTTCGAATCAAAATTCAATGAGCGTGCTGAAATGCCTACCCTTGAGCAGGAGGTCAAAATGACGGGGGTTGTCCTTTATGAACAATGAGGTGCTGGTCAAGGAATGGCTTACTTATGCGAAGATGGATTATGATACCGCTGTGTATTTGCATGAAAACATGGTTCCAGAACCATTGGAGATTGTATGCTATCATTGTCAGCAATTTGCTGAGAAAACATTGAAAGCTTTGTTGCTAGAATCAAATTTGCCTTTATCAAAAACTCATGATCTAGGTATACTTGTAAGCCAGTTAGGGGAGCATCTAGAAATACCTGACGATGTGCTAGATGCTTGTGATAGACTTTCGCCTTACGGTGTTAAGGTTCGCTATCCGCGAGAGTTGTTTATAGAAGAGCAGCATGTAAAGCAAGCTATTGCTGACACAAGATTTATTCGGCAATGGAGTGAAGAATATTGTGAATCGCTTTGAAAAGTGAAGGGGGATGTTTCAAATGAGACATTCCCCTTCGTAGTAGTTATTGATTAAAATAGTATATTGGTGAAATTGAAAAAATATTGTGAGGAACAAACATTAATATGTGAAATACATTCATAGATGTGAAATGGAAGACTGTTGCGGGCATAGATGAGTGGAAGATGACAGGTATTGTGAATGATAAGAATATAAATGGAGAATGATTAGTGGAAATAAAGTCCGTCAAGGTGGACTTCCCCTGGAACCGCATGTTTGAATGCGACGGAAAGGTTATACTGAAGAATAAGCAAAAATGAGGTCATATAGAAAATCCCGGCAGTGTTTCACGTGAAACATCCGCCGGGATTTTTTTGTATAGGGATATTTTCTTTTGGTAAATTGTCTTGGGAAGCAGGGCTTAGGGAAGTCTTTTACCTCTGGATAACTCCTGCCAGCTGCCAGCCCAGGTAGACGGTGAGCAGGGATACTGCCACGGTACCCAGGATGTTCAGCCCTGCCAGCAGGTGGCTGCCGCCGCGTATGAGGGTGAGGGTTTCCAGGCTGAAGGCGGCCAGGGTGGAGAAGCCTCCCAGAAAGCCCACTGACATCAGGAGCCGCAGGGACTCCGGCAGCAGGTGGAGCTTTTGGGCCAGGGGCAGCAAGAGGCCCATAATCAGCCCCATAAAGAAGCAGCTGACAGCGTTTACTGCCAGGGTGGCAAAGGGAAAGTGCATACCCCATCTTATGCCGATGGCGGAGAGCATGGCGTAGCGGGCGACGGCTCCCAAACCGCCGCCGATGAAGACGTAAAGATAATTGTTCATAATTGGTACCCTTTTTGCTATAGTTATGGAGCGGTTCTCAGGTAGATTTTTTCCTGCTCCAGTTCTTTAAAGAGCTGCCAGGTGCCGGCGGCTTTGGCGTGGAAGGCCCGGTCTTTTTCCTTGGCCACAATGGCTAGTATGGTTTGCCCGGGGGGCAGCTCCTCGATGGACATGAAGGGCATGACGTTGGTGGTGCTCCATTTCATTTTTTGGGGGATGAGGTCAGGCAGCTCCTCTTTGTCCACCAGGCGGTAAACCGTGTGATTCGCATAATATACCAGGGAGGTGGAATAGCCTTTGCGGTAGTTTACCCAGATGGCGTCTTCCGGCACCTTTCCCTCCAGGGCGGCGGCTATCCTCTGGCCCGAGTAGTCCTGGCAGGCAGGGACGGCTACGGTGTAGAACAGTATGGTGAAGATAAGGCAGGTGCCTGCCGCCATGTACCGCCATAATTTCGGCTGTTTCAGGAAGCAGCCCGCCATGAGGATAGCTATTGGCACCATATAGGGCAGGGTGTAGGTTATGTACTTGGTGGCAAAGCTTTGGAAAAGCACCGGCACGGTGACTGCCCACACCAGCAGGAAGCGCTGGTTCATATCGAGGGCAGGGAAGCGGCGGGTTTGCCAGAGCTTTTTCAGCCGGCCCAGGCCCTGCCCAAGCACCGGGAAAATCCAGGGGATAAAGCCTGCCAGGAAGACCAGGGTGTAGTAATACCAGACATCCAGCTCGGGATGTTCGGAGACGGTGGCCCGCAGGACATTGTGGACGCCGAAGAAAGAAAGGATAAAATCCGGGCCGTGCATCAGGTACATGGGCAGATACCAGATGGAGGAGATGGCGGCAAAAATCAGCAGGCCGGAGAAAACTTTCATTTGGAGCAGGGCCTTCAGGTCACGCTGCCAGAGGAGGAAAAGCAGGATAATCAGGGCCGGCAGGCAAAGGGCGATGGGGCCCTTGGTAAGCATTCCTGCTCCGGCTGCGGCATAGGCCAGATAGTAGCAGCGGGGCTTTTTTTCCCTGTAGCCTATGTAAAAACTGATGAGGGAAACAGACATGGTGCACAGGAGGGTCATGTCTGTGATGATGGCATGGGCCACATACCAATACTCCAGGGAGGTGATGAGGATGACGGCCCCCATAAGGCCCCGCTTCCTGTCATACAGCCAGCTGCCGAAGAAGTAGGTAAGGCAGACGTTGACGGTGGCAAATATCGCGGGGAAAAATCGGGCGGCGAAGTCGTTTATGCCGAAGAGGGAATAGGCCGCTATCAGCTCCCAGTAAAACATGATGGGCTTGTCGTACCAGCTGTGGCCGTAGATAAGGGGGGAAAAGTATTCCCCCGTGAGGAGCATTTCCTTGGCGGTTTCGGTATAACATGATTCGGTGGGGTCGGTAACGGGAAGATACCAGTTCCCCAGGAAAAACATCACAAGGCATAGGGTGATGAGCAGGAAATAGTCTTTGGCAGTCCTGTTCATAGAAGGAACGCCATTGTTCAAATTTTGCCGAAGGCAAAATCCTCCAATTAGCGTTTCAACGAGGCGGGAGATATATGCTCGCCGCCTGTTATGCGATGAGCCACCACCCATCTATAGAGATGGGGGACATCTTCTTCCTCGTTATATGAATTATACCATTATGGCACCATTTTTTTCCACAGTTATTTTTAATTTTTGTAATCTAATTTTAATCTGGCTGTGCTATCCTTCCTAAGTTATTAGAATTAGGAAGGAGTTTGATATGGATGCTGGAGCATAATGCGGTGATGAGCGTGGCTGTGGCAGGCAAGCTGCTCATCTATGTGGCTGCTTGCCTGCTCCTGTGGATAGGGCAGCGGCTGAAAATGGACTGGTTCCGCTTTGACAAGGCCATAGGGATTGTGACGGTCATCCTGGCCCTCATTCCCCCTGTTATGGGAGAGCTGGTGCTGTGGCTGTTGTTCCTGCTGCTCTACTATTTGCCGGAGAAGCAGGGTGAGCCTGCGGTGCCGGTGATGGCGGAATAGAAAGGGTATATTTATATAGCATGCTGAAGGTGATGTTTCACGTGAAACATCACCTTTTTTGGGGAAAACAGTATGCGGGAGAAAAAGCTCTTTTTCTTGTAAGTTGAGAATCATTCGTAGTAGAATAGGGGGGAAGGAGGTTCCTATGAAAAAAGAAAAATTTAATATCACCGGCATGACCTGCTCGGCCTGCTCTGCCCGGGTGGAAAAGGCGGTGCAAAAGCTGCCGGGGACCTCGGAGGTCTCGGTGAACCTGCTGACCAACTCTCTGCAGCTGTCTTATGATGAAAGCCTGCTGGATACCGCCGGGATTATCCGGGCGGTGGAGGCGGCGGGCTATGGGGCCAGCCTCAAAGAGGCCGGGAGCAGGGCTGCTCACGGGTCTGGCAAGGGGAAATCCTCCCCGGGGGCAGGAGAAAATGTCCTGGAGGCAGAAGCCTCCGCCATGAAGCGGCGGCTGGCCTGGTCCGTGGTGTTCCTGATTCCCCTTATATATATCGCCATGCACCACATGCTTTATATGTGGCTCGGCCTTCCGGTGCCGGAGGCAGTGAAGGAGCTCCTCCACGGGCCGGAAAACGCCATTGCCTTTTCTTTCAGCCAGTTCCTGCTGCTGCTGCCCATTATGTATTTGAACAGGAAGTATTATTTTAACGGCTTCCGCAATCTTTTCCGGGGGGCGCCCAATATGGACAGCCTGGTGGGGCTTGGCTCCATGGCGGCGGCGGTGTTCGGGGCCTTTGCCCTGTTCCGCATGGGCTGGGGCTTGGGCCACGCTGATTTGGCTCTGGTGGAGGAATACAGCCGGAACCTTTACTTTGAGTCGGCGGGCATGATTGTGACCCTGATTACCGTGGGCAAGTACCTGGAGGCCAAGGCCAAGGGGAAAACCGGGGCGGCCCTGTCGCGGCTTATGGAGCTCGCGCCCAAGGAGGCCCGGGTGCTGCGGGCAGGACAGGAAACAGCTGTGCCGGTGGAGGAACTGGCCGTGGGGGATGAGATTATCCTGCGGCCCGGGGAGCGCATACCGGTGGACGGGACGGTGCTCTCGGGGCAAACCAGCGTGGATGAGTCGGCCCTCACCGGGGAGAGCCTGCCGGTCTTTAAGGACGTGGGGGCAAAGGTCACCTCCGGAACCCTGAACAAGGCAGGGGCCATTCATTTCCGGGCGGAAAAGGTGGGGGAGGACACTGCCCTTAGCCAGATTATCCGCCTGGTGGAGGAGGCCAGTGCCAGCAAGGCTCCCATTGCCCGGCTGGCAGACCGCATTGCCGGCATCTTTGTGCCTGTGGTGATAGGGATTGCCCTGGCAGCCGGGGGCGTGTGGCTGGCTATGGGAGCGGGTGTGGAGGTCGCCTTTTCCATCGCCATTTCCGTGCTGGTCATCTCCTGCCCCTGCGCCTTGGGGCTGGCTACCCCTGTGGCCATTATGGTGGGCACAGGCAAGGGGGCGGAAAACGGCATCCTCTTTAAGTCAGGGCAGGCCTTGGAAATCGCTCATAATCTGGATACAGTGGTCATGGACAAGACAGGCACCATCACCGAGGGGAAACCTGTGGTGACGGATGTGAGGTCTTTCGGCCTTACGGAGGAGGAGCTGATTTCCCTGGCCGCCGGGCTGGAAAAGGAAAGCGGCCACCCCCTGGCGGAGGCGGTGCTGGCCT
>CAJOIN010000062.1 GCA_905234515.1 uncultured Selenomonas sp. | reverse complement strand
ACTATGCTCTGCTACGTGACAATCCAGGGGATCCCACGGCTATACCTGAAGCGGCAGCAGCGATTGTGGAGCCGGGTTTGGAGGCTCCAGCTAAACCACGGGCAGAAAATGAACAATGGATGATAACCTCTCAGGATGGCTTAAAACTGGTGGCAACTCATTTCGCACCAGAGGAACCCAGCAGGCGTTGGGCCATCCTGGTGCATGGTTATGGGCGCAATCAGCGCTTTGTCTGGGATTACGCTGCCGAGTACATAAAGCGCGGCTACCATGTGCTGACGCCGGATTTGCGCGCTGCCGGCTTGAGTGAGGGAAAATATCTCCTTTGGGCAAAAGAGATTGTCCAGAAGGATGAAAATGCGCAGATTGTCCTGCATGGGATTTCCATGGGTGCAGCCACGGTGATGATGACTACGGCCAAACATCCGCAAAATGTAGTGGCAGCCGTTGAAGACTGTGGCTACACCAGCGCCTATGATATGTTTACGGTGCAGCTTGACAAACTGTTTGGTCTGCCGGAGTTTCCCGTGATGAACTGTGTGGATATAGTCAGCCGCATGAAGTCAGGGGCCGCCATTTCGGATGCAGCGCCTTTGCGCAGTGTTGTCCATACCGAGGTGCCCATGCTGTTCATACATGGCGATGCCGATAAACTGGTGCCCTGTGAAATGATGGAGAAGCTATACGCCGCCTCATCAGCCCCTGCCAAGGAGAAATTCATCGTGGCTGGAGCAGGACATGCCGATGCCAAAAAGACTGTACCCCAGGAGTATTTCCAAAGGGTATTTGACTTTTTGGAAACATATATGAGTCCATAGCCATAGAGAGGGCGATAACTTCATCGCAAGTGGACGATGAACTTATCGCCCTGTTGTTTTGATTTACGACAGCAGAAAAATGGAGAGAAAAGAAGCTGCATAGTAAACAAGGGCAGGCAGGAAAAATGAACATGTAGATAGAATAGTATCTGCGTATTGATGTAGTGTGATAGAGGTGCAGCGGAGGTAGGTTTATGGAGAAATCATTTGCAATACCAATATCCAGGCGCAATTTCATGAAGCTGATGGGCCTGGCCGCAGCTGGAACGGTGCTGGGGCTCAATGATAATGGGGCAAAAGCAGCGGCTGCTTCTTCCATGATACAGACGATGGATTTCAGCAATGCAGAGCTTCCCGTGCTTTTCAATGCGGATGTCTGCGTAGTCGGCGGCGGTGCGGCTGGCACGGCGGCTGCTGTCAGCGCCGCCCGCAAAGGGGTGAAAGTTGTCCTTGTGGAGCGTGGCATTTCCTTGGGCGGACTGGCCACCCAGGGCTGTGTCTTCCCTTGCATGCCTACCTTTGTGGATGGCAGTGATACGCCCTATATCACGGATTTGAACCAGCGCATGGAAAAACAGGGGGCCTCGACCTCCCTTGGCATAACTACTAATACCTATTATGGCGGCGGCAGGTCACAATATGTGCCGGAATATCTTTCCTATGTCTACGATGAAATGTGCGAAGAGGCTGGGGTAGAGATCCTCTACAATGCTTCCTTGGCAGGCACCGTGACCAGCGGGGGGAAGATTGTCTCTTGTGTAGTCCAGACCCCGGAGGGGCTGGCCAGCATACAGGCAAGGACATTCATAGATGGCACGGGAGATGCATTGCTTTCACGGTTCGCGGGGGTTCCTGCGGAAAAAGGCTCAGAAACGACGGGACGGAATCAGCCAATGAGCCTGCGTTTTGAAATGGGCGGTATTGATGTGGACAAGGTTCACAAATTCTTTACTAAAGCTTTGAAGGATGACTATTCAAAGGACCTGAAGGAGATTTTCGATAAGGCCTTGAAGGAGAAAAGAGCACCGTTCTTTGAGTTTGCGAAGTGGAAAAAGAATGAGACATTCTTCAAGGATGGTGTGGCCCGGGGCGAGTTGACAGATGATGATATCCTGTACATCCAGGCTTTTGCGATTCCGGGCAAGCCCACTGTAATGTCCATGAACTGCCCGGAGATGCCACCGCTGAACTTCAGCTCTACAGATGCAATATCCTACAGCAAGTCTGTGACCTTCGGCCGGAAGATGATGCGCCGTCTGGCCGGATTCTTCATCAAGAACATCCCCGGCTTTGAGAAAGCCTATATCAGCCGCGAAGCAAGCATGGTGGGTGTACGGGAGTCCTGGCGTATTCATGGTAAATACTATATGGATGCTGAGGATTACTTGAAGGCACATCATTTCCCCGATGCTGTCTGCCGTACGGCATATCCCATTGATATCCATGATGTGAAGTTGGATCTCTTCAAGAAGCTGGAAAAGGGACAGTATTACGAAATCCCCTACCGTGCCTTGGTGACCAACGAAATCTCCAACCTGCTGGTGGTGGGGCGCTGTGCCAGCGGCAGCTTCGCTGCCCAGGCTTCCTTCCGCATCCAGCCCACCTGCATGAGCATGGGCGAGGCTGCAGGCATTGCTGCAGCCTGGGGGCTTTCCAAAGGGATTCCGGTGAGCGAAATCAAGTGGGAAGAGATGCCCGAGGAAATGCGCAGTTATGTGAGCAAATAAAAGGAAAAGACTAGGGAGGTCATTATCATGCAAAAGAAAAAAATCGTGACGGCTTTTGCCATTGCTGCATTCAGCTTCGGCTTTGGCTTTGGTTCCATGGCCCATGCGGAGTTCCGTCCTGCCACCCCAGAGGCCCTGGCGACCCATACCGGTACGCCGGTGGGGCCTGGCCAGGATTCGGCAGAGGATAAGCTGCCTGCTTCCCAGCGTTTTGTAAGCTCGGAAGCCATTCAGTCGAAACTGTCATATCAGCTTTGTCTGCCGCGCTGGTATGATTCCAGCAAGTCTTACCCCCTGATTGTGGTAATCAATGATGTGAACGGCGAGACGGATGGCAAGGCTTTGCTGAAGCAGCCGGACGGTGTCAGCGCCTGGGTGGATGAACTTGAGAAAAACCAGAAGTATGTTATCGTGCTGACTGTCCAGTGCACGAAGGATAGCGAGGCGCAGATAGGCCGCCTGTCCAGTCCGGCGGGCATGGAGGTTCTTCGGGGTCTCTTGAAGGATGTCCGCAATAACTATGGCGTCAACAAGGATGCCATTTACGGCATAGGCGAGAACAAAGGAGCCTGGGCTGTCCAGCTCATTGACGAAGAACTGCCCAGCTATTTCAAGGCAACTTACCTTGACGAGAATACAGCAGATGGTCAGGCAGATAACAAAGCCATTCACGATTGGCTGATGAAGCAGCTGTCGTAACGTTCGACGATTCCAAAGACATGGTATCTAAATCATTGAACCCCCATTTGAAATGGGGGTTCGTTGACTTTTACTGGTCGATGACAAAATCTACAGCATCCCGCCCTAGATATTCCCATGCCGTACCTAAACTGTGCATCATACTAAAGACTCGCGGCTGGAGATTATACCCGGGGCAGCTCATGCCATGCTTATGGAGCTCCCGTACTATAAGCTGTTTCGTGAGAAAGTTACGGAGTTTTTGGTAGGGGAAGAAATGAATATGGAGGTAGTAACTTGATGATTGAAGGAGCAGAATCATTCTTTCTCCCCGGAGATGGCAAAAAGAAAGCCGTGCTTTTGGTGCAGGGGTTTGCTGGCAATACCGCCGAGCTTTGGCCAATGGGGAAATTTCTGGCAGCCAAAGGATGTGCAGTGCTTGCGCCAAGACTTCCCGGGCATGGCACAAAGGTAGAAGACCTTCTCCGCACCAATGCTGATGATTGGCTGAATGCTGTACGGGATGGTTATAATGTCCTGTGTGGCCTGGATAGAGATATTGTAGTAATCGGCGCCTCCATGGGAGGAAGCCTGGGGCTTATTTTGGCAGCGGAAAAACAGGTAAAAGGGGTGGTCACATTAGCGGCTCCTATTTTCATTGCCCAGGAACAGGGCATTTCTGCCCTGCCCCCCAAGGAAATGCTGACATCTTCAGATTTCACCCCTGAGAATAAACGGAACCTGGTGAATGTTCCCCCGGCCGCCAATTTGATTTATGATAAAATTCCCCTTCTTTCTGTTTATGATCTTCTTGAAGTTATAGAGCGCAGCAAAAATTGCCTGCCCAAAATTACAGCTCCGTCCTTAATCATTCATGGGAAAGCCGATACCATGGCATCAGTTGAAAGTGCCCCCTATATCGGCGAGCATATTGGCAGCAGCCGGAAGGAAGTGGCTTTACTTGATGGAGCAGAGCATCTGCTTCCATTGATGGAAGGTCGGGAGGCTGTTTTTGAGAAAATAAGCAATTTCTTAGATACGCTTTGATTATGAACTTTAGACGTGGTGGTAACTGTTCAGTCTTCCAAGAGGGGGGACTGAACAGTTACGATGGAAGGAGCATATAGATGGAAAAGAAAGACTTTGTCAGTGAATTGCCAAAAAATGAACGGGTGGTGCTTCACGAACATGCGCCACTGCCGCCGCGTTTGATTTATAATATCATCAGGGAAGAAGGGGAGGCAGAACTGGCTCGTCCTCTTCAGGCCTTGGCTTTTTCGGGATTGGCTGCCGGCATTTTGGTTTCTTTTTCCTTTTTGTTTCGCTCCATTTTTCATATGCACATGGGAGCCTCTCCCATGGAACCGCTGGTGTCCTGTTTGGGATATACCGTAGGATTCATCATCGTCATTCTGGGACGTATGCAGCTGTTTACGGAAAATCCCATTACTACCATAATTCCGCTTTTAAGCGAATGGTCATGGACACGCTTTGGTGAGGTAGTCCGCTTATGGGCCACAGTATTTTTCTTCAACATTGTAGGTACGGCCATAGCTGCTGCCTTTTATTCCAGTCCCTATACCCTGTCACCTGAAATCGAAGCAGCAATGCATGATGTAGCCGTGAATGTGATGAAACTGAACCCCATAGAAAATATTTTGCGCGGTATTCCGGCAGGGATTCTTATTGCTGCCATAGTGTGGATTTCTCCCCAGACGAAATATTTTAGGTTTGTCATGATTATGTTCCTGGTCTACTTTATCGCATTGGGAGATTTTGCCCATGTAGTGGTGGGTTCTTGCGAAATGGCCTATGTAGTTATGGCAGAGGAAGCGGAGTTCTTCGATTACTTATTCCGCTTCCTTATTCCCTGCGGTTTTGGCAATATTATTGGCGGCACAGGTATTTTTACGTTGTTGGTTTACTATCAGGTAGCCAAGGAACTGAAGGTTGAGAAAAAAAGAAGAACTCGCAAGTGATAGCAGGATAAAAATAATATCTCCCGCCTCGTTGAAAGGCCAAGAGGAGGTTTTGCCTACGGCAAAACTGGAACAATGGCCTTATAAGGGCTTTCGCCTGGTATCCCGGGCAGAGTTGAAAAAACAATACCCAACGCTATCAGAGGAGGTTTTGGAAATGGCGTATAAATAAATTGAATTATAGGTGGAAAACGAATTTTCTAGGTGTATGTCTATGCGGAGAATAATCTTTTGAATATCTGTCCTATTGCCTGGATTGTAGATAATTCTTTCAGTGTCCGTACTGCCTTTTATACTACTAACGCCATTGAGAGCCTTAATTCCTCATACCGGAAGCTGAATCGGCAGAGAAGCGTTTTCCCTAGTTCTCAGGCTCTTCTCAAGGCTCTTTACCTGGCTACATTTGAGGCCACTAAAAAATGGACCGTGCCGATAAGGAACTGGGGGAAGGTAAGGGGAGAACTGTCAATAATGTACCCTGATAGACTGCCAGCTTGATATCCATTGACCATCATAGAAGACCCTATTTACAGAGTTTTCTTCACAGGCTCAAAAAGGGGATCAGGAATGGCTGAACTATATCAACTTCGTACTGGCAGAACTGAGGATGGACGGTACCCTGGCAAATTTAGAGGAAAAATATTTGAAATAACTTAAATATTCTTTTGAGAAACATCCTGGGGGTTATTTATATGCCCCAGCTGAGCCCTTCAGCCCCAACGACCATCGTCTGAAGACTATGTCTACCCTAATTTTGTAAAGCAGTTTCAACGGGGATTGAGATGCCTGAACAAAACAAAAGAACTCGTCTCAGCCATGAAAATTTGGCTGGGACGAGTTTTTTGAGTGTCTTTCGTCAGTGCAGGGCTGCTTCTATTTCTGTCAGTAGGGCACGGGCACTTTTCTCTGAGATGATAGCTTCCTGTTCGTGGCTTTTTACTTCTGCCAGGGTCTGAGAGAATTTTTCGGCTTTCTCCTGTTCTCCTGCCAGGAGGGAGAGCCCCAGCAGGTCTGCCCGGACGATGCGTCGCAGCTGCTCAAGTTGCGGGCGGCACTGGTCAAGTTTTTCCGGCGGCAGAGAGGCCAGAAGATTTTCCAAAGAGACATCCAGCTGTTGCAGCTCCTTGCTTAGCTTCTTCTGGGCCTTGGCTATTTTGCGTTGATTCCCATTCTGACGGGCCTGCCAGTAGGCATCAGCAAGGGTACGCAGTTTTTTCCCATCTTCCGGGCCTATTTCAGCCCAGCTGACTTTCATGTGCTGGGAGTGGTCGGCGAATCTGGTCATGTCAGGGGCAAGAGTGCCATATCCCTTTTTGATGGACTGCTTCCAGGCTCTTTGTGACCTGTAGCTGTGGGGATGTCTGGCATACTTGGCTCCCGTGGTGAGGCTGATTTTCGAGAGCTCTGCATATTTCATGGGATTGAAAAAGATGGCCGGCAGGGTTTTCCTATGGGGCAGTTTTTCAATGGGCCCTAGGGCCAGCTTGGCCTCCAGATAATCGCTGACGGGATAATTCCACCAAAGGCCCAGCTTGCGTCCGTAGAGGGCATTGGCCTTTTGGTAATCCTCGTCCTTCAGGCCGTCAGGCACCACTTTTTCACCTGTGTAGAGCACCAGGATGTCTTTGTCAAGCTCTGTGGAAAAATCATGGGTATAGGGCTTGGTCTGACCTTTTTCTGTCATATCCTCCCGGAAATATTCGGTGGGGACGGTGATGAGAGGAGCTATATCCGCATGTTTTTTGACGAAATTATCTTCCAGCCAGTTCAGGAAAGCTGCCTGGCCTTTGGCGTCCTTGTTTTCTATATCGTCAAAGAAAATGGCGAAGTCCCGTACCCCCAGATCATAAATGGCGGTGAGCTTTTCCTGCATGGCAAGGCGGTCTTTGTTGCCAGCTTCTCCCCAAAAGCTTATATCCAATCCGGGGGAAACGGCAAAGATGAACTTTACCTGCTGTTTATGTGCTTCGTCTATGAGGGCCTTGAGCTCTGCCAGCTTTTCCTGGGGATATGATTCCCGCCATTTGGCCCTGTGGTATGGGTCATCCTTAGGAGCATAGATGTAGGCGTTCAACCCTTCCTGATGGCAGAATCTCATCATGTCCAGCCTATCTGCCTGTGACCAGGGAGTGCCGTAAAAGCCCTCGACAATACCGCGAAGGGGAATGGGCGCAGCCATAGTCTGGGTCATGCTGGCCGTAATCATAAGTCCTGTCAAAGCCATGGTGTGAAAAAGTTTCTTTTTCATAACGCTCCTCCTTGAAGACCGCTCAGATGTATTTTATGCTCAGTGTAGCTTATTTCTACAGATAATTCTTTTCAAAAATCGCAGCTGCTGTTGCACAAAAATCTGCGCAAGGGCGTTCTGCGTAATATTCCTTTGTACGCTTAGATGGTGTGGGATGGTCATGCTTCTGTTCTAAGCCCAATAGCTCCCGGCAGATTATAGAGCCATGGGATTCTTGAAATTGAAGGACGAGCTCTTGTACTTTGCTGTACAGAGCCTTTTTCTTTTCATCGTCAGGCGTGTAATAGCCGTCTGTTAAACCAATCAATAAGCAAAGTGCTGAGACGGCACCGCATACTTCGCGGAGGCGGCTGATTCCTCCTCCCATTGGCGATGCCATACGCAATACAGTCTTGGGGTCCAATCCCTTTTCCTGCAGATAGTCTTCATAAGCCAGCAGCACAGACTGTGAACAGTTGTAGCCGGAATTGAAGTTGTCTTTAGCCTGTTGGGCACGAATAGATTGTTCAGTGTTCATGGTTGGTCTCCCCGTAATTTTTGCTGCTTAAATTTACAGTTGTATGTTCTGTTTAAAGAATTCAACGAATGGCTTGAATTTCCTGCTCGGTTGTATTGTAAAGAAGGGGTTGCAGGAAAAAGGAAAGTGTAGATAGAATAACGCCTGTGTATGGATGTGGTGTGATGGAGGATGACAGAAATGAAATTTGACATCAAAAAGAAACTTATTGTAGCCTCTTTGGTCGGTGCAGTTCAAGAACCGCATGATTCTGCGTGAGGCAATGCTCAGGCATGGTTTTAAGCCCCTGGACACGGAATGGTGGCATTTTACCTTGAAGAATGAGCCATATCCTGACACTTATTTCACCTTCCCAATTCAGAAGCTGATGTAAAGAATTCATATCATGCAAAATAGGGGCTGTTGCATGAGTGTAATTCCACTTATGCACAGCCCCCTTTTCCTTGTTTATGTATAAGAAGTTCCTACTCGTTGTAAAATCCACTAAAAATGAGCACAAGATATCAGGCGGTCTAAAAATCGCCTTTTTCCTTGTGCTCTTATTTTGTATTCAGGCTGCGTTATTCACAGGGAACAGGTGCTGGCCTGCTCTGTCTGACTGGA
>CAJOIN010000061.1:11619-13418 GCA_905234515.1 uncultured Selenomonas sp. | reverse complement strand
GATATTTCCAAGACATTCAATCCCGGCACCATCACCGAAAAGCTGGCCCTGCGGAAGCTCTCCCTGCACTTGAAGCCCGGTGACTTTGTAACGGTTATCGGCGGCAACGGGGCTGGCAAGTCAACCCTGCTGAATTCCATTGCAGGCACCTTTCCGGTGGATACGGGCAGCATTGCCATTGACGGCACGGATATTACCAAGTGGCCGGAGCATAAGCGGGCTAAGTTTATCGGCCGGGTTTTCCAGGACCCCATGATGGGCACGGCGGCCAATATGATGATAGAGGAGAATTTGGCCATTGCCTCCCGCAGAGGCAAGATGCCTACCCTAAAATGGAGCTCCTCCGACAAGGACAGGGAGCATTTCCGCCATCTGCTGGCCGGGTTGAACCTGGGTCTGGAGGACAGGCTGGAGTCCAAGGTGGGGCTTCTCTCCGGCGGTCAGCGTCAGGCCCTGACGCTCTTGATGTCCACCATGGTGAGGCCGAAGCTGCTGCTCCTTGATGAGCACACGGCGGCCCTTGACCCCAAGACGGCGGAAAAAGTGCTGGCCCTCACGAAGAAAATCGTGGAGGAGCAGCAGCTCACCACCCTGATGATCACCCACAATATGCGTGACGCCCTGAGACTGGGCAACCGCCTTATTATGATGTACGACGGGCGCATCCTGGTGGATGTGGCAGGGGAGGAGAAAAAGAACCTTTCAGTGAAAGACCTCCTAGCGATGTTTGAAAAAGCGGCAGGCAGCGAACTTACCAGCGACAGCCTGTTATTGAGTTGATTTAGGGCAGTGCCATTAAGTCTTTGGCACTGCCCTATAATTTTATGGTATACTATTGTGGTGATTGTCTAATCCACTAAATTACTAAGCAAGAAATGGGATGAAAGAGTGAGTAATGCAAAAGCAACCAAAATGCGTCGGGCCCTCAAAAACCGCCACTTGCAGATGATTGCCCTGGGGGGAGCCATCGGCACGGGGCTGTTCTACGGCTCCGCCTCCACCATTGCCCTGGCAGGGCCTTCGGTGATGCTGGCCTACCTTCTAGGAGGCATCGTGATTTTCTTCATTATGCGCATGCTGGGGGAAATGGCCGTGGATGAGCCTGTGTCTGGCTCCTTCAGCTACTACGCCAACAAGTACTGGGGCAAGTTCCCGGGCTTTATGTCTGGTTGGAATTATTGGTTTAATTACGTCATAGTGTCCATGGCAGAGCTCACGGCAGTGGGCATTTACATGAACTTTTGGCTGCCTGACCTGCCCCAGTGGATAAGCGCTCTGGTGTGCCTGGTGGTCATCACCCTGGCCAATCTCATCAACGTGCGCATGTACGGCGAGATGGAATTTTGGATGGCCCTGATAAAAATCACCGCTATTGTCATGATGATTGTCTTGGGGCTTTATCTTCTTTTTGGAGGAACAGCTGCCTTCCCGGACAATATTTCCAATATCTGGTCTCATGGCGGCTTCCTGCCCAATGGCTGGTGGGGGCTTGCCCTGTCCCTGACGGTGGTCATGTTCTCCTTCGGCGGCATTGAGCTTATCGGCATCACTGCCGGGGAGGCTGATGACCCGGAGCGTACTATTCCCCAGGCTATCAACGGGGTTATCGTGCGCATCCTGCTCTTCTATGTGGGCACTATGGCGGTGCTCATGGCCCTTTGGCCCTGGAATGAGGTGGGCATGGAGGCCAGCCCCTTTGTGCAGATTTTCTCCAACGTGGGTATTCCCGCTGCGGCTCATATCCTGAACTTTGTGGTGCTGACAGCAGCTATCTCTGTCTATAATTCCGCCATCTACAG
>CAJOIN010000061.1:0-11543 GCA_905234515.1 uncultured Selenomonas sp. | reverse complement strand
GTGAAGGGCATCTTCGTTTCCTCCGGCATTACCTTGCTGGTGGTACTGCTGAACTACATGTTCCCGGGCCATGTCTTCATGTACTTTATTTCCATAGCCACGGCAGCAGCTGTGGTGGACTGGATAGTCATCTGCATCACCCATATCAAGTTCCGCCAGTATTGCGAGAGGGAAGGCCATGAGACAAGCTTCAAGTCCATTCTCTATCCCTGGACCAACTACCTGTCCCTGGCCTTCCTGCTGGGGGTAGTCTTTATGATGACTCAGATACCCGACATGCAGCTGGCCGTAATCATCACGCCCCTGTGGCTCTTTGCCCTGTGGCTTGGCTACAAATACAAGAATAGAAGCTGAAACAACAAAATCCCTAAGAAACTTTAGCCTGTTTCTTAGGGATTTATTTTCTATTTGCCACTCTGGTAATGGCATCAGCTATACTGGGCAGGGGCAGCTGTTCGCAAACGGCTCCCTGGTCAAAGGCTGCTTTGGGCATGCCGTACACCACGCTGGTGGCTTCGTCCTGCCCCAGGGTATAGGCACCTTTGGCTCTCATTTTGGTAAGGCCGTCGGCACCGTCCCGGCCCATGCCTGTGAGGATTACTCCCAGGGCTTTGTCACCCACCAAGTCGGCTACGGTGTCAAAGAGCACGTCCACGGCAGGGCAGCAGCTGTGCACCGGCGGTCCCGGAGTGCAGTCCAGGGTAATGGGGCCGGCGCCGCTCCTCTGGAGGGTCATGTGTTTGCCGCCTGGGGCGATGTAGACATGGTTGGGTTCCACCTTGTCCCCGGTGGCTGCCTCCTTGATGGAAAGGGGGCATTCCTCGTTGAGTCTTTGGGCCAGCAGTTTGGAGAACATGGCTGGGATATGCTGGACGATGACAATGCCCGGCAGGGGGGGCTTGAGGCCGTGGAGCACCACGGAAAGAGCCTCCGTGCCTCCTGTGGAGGAACCTATGGCGATGAGCTCGATGGGGCCTGAGGAACGTGGCGGCGGCATGGCAGCAGGCGCTGCACTTGCCGGGCCGGGCTTGCTGGCTGCAGTGCGCTGGGCAAAAGAGGGAAGTCCTGAGGGACGTCCAAGGGTTGGGCGTCCTGTCAAGGGATTGGCCGGCGCTGCGGCAGGGCCGGAGCTGCGGGGAAGGTTTATGCGCCCTGCAGCAGAAGCAGGGGCATTTTTCAAGGCCTGCAAATCATCTGCCAGCAGATGGTAGAAGTGGTCTGCCAGCAGGGGGTCGGAGGATTTTACCACGTACTTGAGAGCGCCCATTCTTTGGGCTGTCTGCTGGCTGGAGGCAACTCTGCCGAAAGCTATGACAGGCAGCTGCATTTGTTTGGCCAGGGTGCTGATGAGCATTTCTCCATCTATGCGGCTGAGGGCCATGGAGAAATTCAGCACTATGGCGTTGGGCTTGAAGAGCCGCACCTTCTCGATGGCTTCGGCAGCGCCGGAGGAGAATTCCAGCTGGCTGTCCTTAGGCAGACGCAAAGCCAGCTCTTGAGCGATCTTGTTGTCTCCCAATATGTGATTGCCTATGACTAAGATGCGCAGGGCAGGCATAGCGCGCCTCCTTACCAACTCGACCTTGGTACTTGTCTTTACGTATACAACTCCAAGTTATTATATTCTATATTTTAAGACAAAACCCTTCTCAAGCCAAGCGTGGTTTTGGCCTTTTGTCCTGCAATTAATCCTCGGGCCGTCAGGTCAGGCGGGGAAGGAAAAAAGATATTGACAGACCAGGGGCAGATAGATATAATATATCCTGTCAGTTGCGCAAGCAGCAGGCAATGCTGGCTTAGCTCAGTTGGTAGAGCAGCTCATTCGTAATGAGCAGGTCACAGGTTCAAGTCCTGCAGCCAGCTCCAGTGAAATCAAGGCTTCCGGGGGAATACCTCGGAGGCTTTTTTGGTTTGCTCACCCTAAAATTCACCCTATTTGGCTTGTCGGGTGTATAATGAAGTTGGTTTCAGTGATACATACTCCAATAAAAGGCAGCATATAGAAAGCTTGGCAAGAAAAAATCCCTTTCTAAACAGGATTTAATGATAATATCAACGAAATAACTTAAAATAAAAGGGAAAACTGTCGATATATAGACTAGAAGATTGGATTTGGTTGATGAAGGCAGAGGGTTGATACTATGGGCAGGAAAATCTGGTGGCTGACATTGATGGCAGTGGTGATGATGGGGTGTGCCGTGGCAGGAGCAGCGCCCCAGGTGATACATGCTACTGGCGTATATATCATGGGAGACAATGATTCCCCAAAGATTGCCAAGGATGCGGCCCGGCAGGAGGCCATGCGCTCGGCGGTAGAGCAGGCTGGGGTATATGTGGAAAGCTACTCCCGCACTCAGAACATGGAGCTGACAGAGGATGATGTGCGCATGATTTCCGGGGCGGTGCTGAAGGTCACTCATGAGAGCTCCGTGCCGGAACTGACGGGCAGTGTCCTCAAGTATACGGTGAATATCACGGCTGAGGTGGATACAGATACCATAGATCTGCAAAACATGATGCAGAAGCGGCAGGAACTTGAAAAATTGCAGAAGGAGCGGGACGAGCTCAAGAAGCAGAATGAGGAACTGCTGCAAAAGTATGAGCAAGCCAGCGGTCGGGAGAAGCGGGAAATCGGCCACCGATTGGAGAATCAGTACACCCTGGGACAGATTTTTGACGAGTGCGTGGCTCTGATCCAGCGGGGGGAGTATAACGCTTCCATCACCAGGCTTACCAAGGTTATTCGGGACACCCGTGTCACGGACAGCCCTCTGGCCTATGCTTATTACCTTAGGGGGCGGGCTTATTACGGCCTGCGCTCTGATGACAATGCCATGTTGGACTTTGACAGCGCCCAGAATACACCTCATGATGATGCCATCTATCCAATATGGAAGTGCCATCGGTATAGGGGGCTCATCTACTACGACAGGCAGCGCTATCAGGAGGCGTACAACGAACTGAAATGGGCTTGGGAAGCATCACCCAAGGATGACAGGGAGCTCTGGAATGAACTGCAGAGGGCAGATGAAATGGCCCATAAGCGGCAGGACCCCCAGCCGCCAGCACAAGGTGGCGGCAGTATTGAGGAGACATGGAAGCAGGTCATTGGCAATATCATCATTGATGCCATTAAAGGGGAAGTCAGCAAGGCCCAGAACCGCAGTCACGAGGTCTATCGTGGCACCCCCAGGCCTAGGATACCAGTGTGATATGATTTTGCCGCACGCTTATATGGCGTGCGGCTTTGTACTGCAATGAATTCTTGCCCTTCTTCATAATATGATGTTACAATATAAGTTCAGATTGAAGTGTTACTAAGGAGTGCGTTTTGGCTATGAAAGCCACTGAACTTGATATGACTCACGGGTCCCTTTGGGACAAGATTGTGAAATTTGCCCTGCCTTTGGCCCTGACGGTGTTTTTGCAGCAGCTCTATAATGCTGCCGATGTGGCGGTGGTGGGGCGCTTTGTGGGCACGGAAGCCATGGCGGCGGTGGGGACCAATGTCTCCATCATCGGCCTTTTGGTGAATCTCTTTATGGGGATTTCCCTGGGTGCCAACGTCATGGTGGCACGCTTCATCGGGGCCAGGGATATGGAGAAGGCCAGCAGCGCTGTCCATACTGCTTTCCTGCTGGCTCTGGCAGTTGGCATGGGGCTTATGGTTTTGGGAGAATTCCTGACCAAACCTGTGCTTTCGGCCCTGGCGGTGCCGGGGAGCGTCATGCCTCTGGCGGAGATGTACCTGCGGGTATTCCTGCTGGGCATGCCCTTTATGGGGCTTTACAACTTCCAGGCCGCCATCTTCCGTAGTCGGGGAGATACCAAGACCCCTCTGCAGGTCTTGGCGGTGACAAGTGCCGCCAACGCTCTGCTGGACCTTTTATTTGCCGGCCCCTTGGGCTGGGGTATTGCGGGGGTGGCGGGAGCTACGGTGCTGGCACAATTTATGGCGGCGGGCATGCTCCTGCATGTGCTGCGCCATACGGAAGGTGTTATCCGCCTGGACCTCAGGCAGCTGCACTGGCAGGGGCAGAGGATAAAGGAAATCGTGAAGATTGGCCTGCCCGCCGGAGTCCAGGCCATGGTCTTCTCCTTATCCAACATTGTCATCCAGGCAGCCATCAACAGCCTGGGAGCGGAAACCATGGCGGCTTCCAGCGCTGCCTTCACCATTGAAATTAATGTTTACTGCATTGTCTATTCCTTCTCGCAGGCGGCCACCACTTTTGTGAGCCAGAACTATGGGGCGGGGAAGCTCTTCCGCTGCCGCCGGGCAACCTGGCTGTGCTTTGGGCTGGGGCTTTCCTTTATGACCACCGTCTCCCTGCTGGTGCTTTTCTTCGGGGAAACGCTGCTGGCTCTTTTTGACAGCCATCCCGAGGTCATCGCCTTGGGCATGGTGCGCATCTGGTATGTGGTGGTGCCCGCTGGCATCAATGGCGTTGTGGATATTTTCTCAGGGGCACTCAGGGGCTACGGTTTTTCCCTGCAACCTGCGGTACTGGCTTTGGTGGGCATCTGCGGAGTGCGGCTCACTTGGGTCTATACGGCCTTTGCTCAGAATCCTGACTTTGCCACTTTGATGTTCTGTTATCCACTGAGCTGGACAGTGACGGCGGTGTTCATCGCCATAGCTTACTGGTTCTACACGAAGCATGTGAAGGTGCTGCGCCTGCGCGTAGCGAGATAAACACTCCAAGGAAAGGAGTTTTTCCATGAATGAGGTTAAGAAGCCTGAGCGGCCCATTATTTTTTACTATATGGTGACCCTGGCCCTGTTGGTGGCTTTTAACCACCTGTTTATGCCTTACTTTGAGTCCAAGCAGGTAAAGGAAGTGGACTACAGCACCTTTATCCAGCAGACTGAGGAAAAGAATGTGGACAAGGTGTCCATCAAAGAAAACCAGATTGTCTTTACGGAAAAGGAAGACGGGGATACCTATAAGACAGGCAGGGTCAATGACCCTGACCTGACCAAGCGTCTCTACGAGTCCGGGGCGGAGTTCTCCGGGGAAATCGTGGAGGAGATGTCACCCTTTATGAGCATTCTGCTCTCCTGGGTGCTGCCCCTGCTGATTTTCTTTGCAATTGGGCAGTACATGTCCAGGAAGATGATGGAGCGCATGGGGGGCGGCCGTGACTCCATGATGTTCGGCCTGGGTGGCTCCAAGGCCAAGGTCTACATCAAGAGCGCCCAAGGGGTGAAGTTCAGCGATGTGGCCGGAGAGGAGGAGGCCAAGGAGAACCTGTCGGAAATTGTCTCCTATCTCCATGACCCGGACAAGTACAAGGCCATAGGCGCCAGCATGCCCAAGGGGCTGCTGCTGGTGGGGCCTCCCGGTACAGGCAAGACCCTGCTGGCCAAGGCGGTGGCAGGCGAGGCCGATGTGCCCTTCTTCTCCATGTCCGGCTCCGAGTTTGTGGAGATGTTCGTGGGCATGGGCGCCTCCAAGGTCCGTGACCTCTTCAAGCAGGCCAAGGAGAAGGCTCCCTGCATCGTCTTCATCGATGAGATAGATGCCATCGGCAAGAAGCGTGACGGCCAGATTGGCGGCAATGACGAAAGGGAGCAGACCCTGAACCAGCTGCTGACAGAGATGGACGGCTTTGAGGGCAATTCCGGGGTCATTATCCTGGCTGCCACCAACCGGCCGGACTCCCTGGACCCGGCCCTTACCCGTCCCGGCCGCTTCGATCGCCGGGTACCGGTGGAGCTGCCTGACCTCAAGGGACGTGAGGAAATACTTCGGGTTCACGCCAAGAAAATCAAAGTGGCTGAGGATGTGGACTACAACAAGGTGGCCCGCATGGCCTCCGGCGCTTCTGGCGCGGAGCTGGCCAATATCGTAAACGAGGCGGCTCTGCGGGCGGTACGGGATGACCGCAATGTGGCCTCCCAGTCTGATTTGGAGGAAAGCATTGAGGTGGTCATTGCCGGCTACCAGAAGAAGAACGCCATTCTCTCTGACAAAGAGAAGTGGACCGTGGCCTATCACGAGGTAGGCCATGCTTTGGTGGCGGCCCTCCAGACACACTCGGCGCCGGTGCAGAAAATCACCATCATTCCCCGCACCTCCGGTGCCCTGGGCTACACCATGCAGGTGGAGGAGGAAGGGAACCACTACCTCATGAGCAAGGAGGAGCTGGAGAACAAGATTGCCACCTTCACCGGGGGCCGGGCAGCGGAGGCCCTGATCTTCGATACTATCACCACCGGCGCCTCCAACGACATTGAGCAGGCTACCAAGCTGGCCCGGGCTATGATTACCCGCTATGGCATGAGCGAGGAGTTCGGCATGGTGGCCCTGGAAACCGTCACCAACCGTTATCTAGGCGGCGACACCAGCCTGGCCTGTTCCATCGAGACTCAGACTGCCATTGACCACCAGGTCATGGCCTTGGTGAAGAAGCAGTATGACAAGGCTTACAGCCTGCTGGAGGAAAGCCGGGACAAGCTGGAGCAGATCGCCAAGCGGCTCTACGAGCAGGAAACCATCACCGGGGAAGAATTCATGGAACTGCTGGATTTGGACAAGGCGGAGGACGCCGAAGCTGCTGAAGAAAAGGCTGAGGGGGATGAGGAGAACAAGTTTGGGGCACTTTCTACCGAAAGTTTTGCAGAAAAATTAGCACGCCAGCAGGAAAATGAGGGTATTCAGGAGAATATCAGAGAATGATTGTAAGATTGCCATCGATACGGAAGTCGATGCTTGTGCCTTTAGGAGGTTAATTAATCATGTTAGGACTTAGCATACCGAAACTTTTGTTGATTCTGGCCGTGGCCTTGGTGCTGTTCGGCGGCAAGCGCCTGCCCCAGCTGGGCAGGAGCCTGGGCGAAGGTATTAAAGGCGTCAGGGATGGCCTGGCTGCTGAACCGGTGCCTGTTGATGACAAGAAGGATGAGACTCGCGCTTAAAAATGAATCCCCAAGGCTGGTGCCGCAAGGCACAGCCTTTTCTTTTGCCCTGATAATTTACAGTCTGACACATTCGTGGTATAATATTTTACGTTAATGCTTTATCATGCTAAAGAAAGTTGGGAGAAATATAATGGATAACCTCCTGAATATGATTATTCAGATGGCAGAGGGCAGCAAGATCACCTTGGAGATTTTCTTCGTGACCTTGATCCTGGCCCTGCCTTTGGGCATGCTGGCTTCCCTGGCCCGCCTGTCCAAGTGCCGGCCCCTGTCCCTTTTGATGGAGTTCTACATCTGGCTCATGCGGGGCACGCCCTTGATGCTGCAGCTGCTCTTTGTGTACTTTGCCCTGCCTATGGTTGGCATCATGCTGCCGGATATTGCGGCGGCCCTCCTGGCCTTTACCCTGAACTACGCCGCCTACTTTGCGGAGATTTTCCGCTCGGGCATACAGGCAGTGCCTGCGGGCCAGTACGAGGCAGCCAAGACCTTGGGCATGAGCTATACCCAGACCATGCGCCGCATCATCCTGCCCCAGGTTATCCGCATTGTGCTGCCGCCTGTCAGCAACGAGACCATCAACCTGGTGAAGGATACTTCCCTCATTTACATTCTGGCCATGAACGATTTGCTGCGGGTGGCCAGGACCATTGTGCAGCGTGATTTTGATATGGTGCCCTTTTTGGTGGCGGCAGTGTTCTACCTGCTGATGACTTTTGTATTGACCTGGGGCTTCAAGCGGCTGGAGGTGCGCTATGGCAGATATGCAAAATAAAGATGACATTATGCTGCAGGTGCGCGGGCTGCGCAAGGCCTTTGGCGGCCTGGAGGTGCTGAAGGGCATAGATTTGACGGTCAGGCAGGGTGAGGTGCTGGCCATTATCGGCCCCTCAGGCTCCGGCAAATCCACTTTGCTGCGCTGCCTGAACAAGCTGGAGACGGTTGACTCCGGCTCCATCCAGGTGGAGGGCAGACCTTTGGTGACTACCGATGAAAAAGGCCAGGCCAAATACGTGGAAGGCCGGGAGGAGAAAAAGGTGCTTTCCTGCATGGGCATGGTGTTCCAGCAGTTCAACCTTTTCCCCCACATGACAGTGATGGAGAACCTCATTGAGGCGCCGGTGCATGTGCAGGGAATGAAGAAGTCCGAAATCCTGCCCTATGCCCGCCAGCTCCTTTCCAAGGTGGGCCTCAGCGACAGGGAAGACTACTACCCAAGCCAGCTTTCCGGCGGTCAGCAGCAGCGTGTGGCCATTGCCCGGGCACTGGCGATGGAACCCAAGGTCATGCTCTTTCGACCTCTGCCCTGGACCCGGAGCTTACCGGTGAGGTGCTGAAGACCATGCGGGAGCTGGCGGCAGAGCACATGACTATGGTGGTGGTGACTCATGAGATGGCCTTTGCCCGTGAGGCCGCCAGTCATGTTATCTTTATGGCAGACGGCAACATTGTGGAGGAAAATTCCCCTGAAGAGTTCTTTGGAAGTCCCCGGGAAGAGAGAACCAGGATGTTCCTCAACAATATGCTTTGAGCAGCTAATGAAAGCCTTCCGGGCAGGGGGAGGCTTTTTTTCTTGGCAAAAGCAGCCTATCGGCGTTATAATGGAGAGGTAGTGTATGTGTGGAAGCGTTGGTGTACATAGAAATAGCAAATAAGATTTCCCACAGGAGGTTTCTATGAGACACTTAAGGCTCTTGGTTTTTATGCTTTTGGCCCTGGTGCTTCTGCCTTTGCAGGCTTCTGCTTCGGACTTTGGGACGCGGGTAAGCGGCATGGCGGAGGTCACGGAGGTGCGTATCAGCAGCCAGAGTGACAAGGTGCGCATTGTAGTGGATGCCACCAAAGATATAGCCTTTAAGAAAATGGTTCTCTCCAGCCCGGAACGGGTGGTGGTGGACCTTCCGGGTGCCTGGCTTAGTCCCAAGGCAGCCAAGAATACTGATTTGAACAGCCCCTTTGCTGGCAGGCTGAAGGTAGCCCAGTTTGACCAAAAGACTGTGCGCATTGTGGTAGAGACCAAGGTGGGCAAGAACAATTACAATGTGTTCAAGCTCACGGGAGGCTCTGCTCCCTGTCGGGTGGTGCTGGATTTTGGCAATATCTCCGGCAGTTCGGCGGGCAGGAAGATAGACCTGCCAGACAGCAACGGCGGAGAGGTCCAGCCCGTCTATACTCCACCTGCCCAGGAGGAAACGCAGCAGGGCAGCCCTGAACCTAAGTCAGAGGAAAAGACCAGCCGGCAGGAGAAGAAGAATCCTGTCAAGGTTGAGGAAACTCCCAGCGGCGGTGTCTTTGAGGGAAATGCCAAGGAAAGCGGGGATGAGCTGGACAGAATTACGGGATTGAAGGGCAAGAAGATTGCTATTGACCCGGGGCACGGAGGCAGTGATTCCGGGGCCATCGGCCCTACGGGGGTCATGGAGAAGACCATTACCCTGCGGGTGGCCACGGAGCTGAAGAATCTGCTCACCGCCGAAGGTGCCACGGTCTACATGACCCGCACCAAGGATACGGAGGTTTCTCCCAAGAAGGGGCGGGCCACGGATGTGGAGGAGCTCCAGGCTCGCTGTGATATTGCCAATAGCAAAGAGGCGGATATCTTTATCTCCATCCACATGGATTCCTTCACCAACGGCGCTGCCAAGGGTACCACGGGCTATTACTATTCCGTGGGCTCCAAGAAGTCCAGGGACCTGGCGGACAAGGTGCGCCAGGGAGTGGTGGACCAGCTGGGCACCCAGAGCCGCGGCACCCAGAGCTGCAATTTTTACGTGGTGAAGCATACGGACATGCCCGCCACTTTGGTGGAGCTGGCCTTTGTTTCCAACAAAGCCGAGGAAAAGCTGCTGTACAGCAGTGAAGGTGTGAAGAAGGCAGCCCAGGGCATCCTGGATGGCATAGAAGACTATTTTAATTGATTGAGGAAAACCAACCTTGGGGTAAGGTACAAGGTTGGTTTTTACTATGAACACTTAGCGAGTGCAAGCCGAAGGCGCAGCAGGAGCTTAATGTTCGTGCAAGGGCGTGTGGGCACCGTCAGGTGTCCAGTAAGTTTAAGTTGTGAGTTTTGATAGAAGGAGTATGAACATTGCAAGACCAGAATATCGAGAATCCCGCTGAGGTGCTTGAGGCTGAGATGAAGGCCGAGGCTGAGGCCAGGAAGGCGCAGCTCTACAGGAGAAAGCTGCCCAAGGAGAGAACCCTGCTGGCAGCCCTTTTGGAAATGACCAAATCCGAGCTGGACGATATCCGCTATAACCTCAACGTCATCGGGGCAAGCTCTCTCAAGAAGGCGGAGCTGGCAGAGCGCCTGGTGCCGGAAATCACGGCTTTTGCCCGCCGCTGGCTGCCTTCGGCGCTGGTGGAGCAGCGCCAGTGCTTCGAGCATATCCTGGAGAAGGGCGGCATCTCCACCGAACTTAGGGATGATGATTTGCGCCTGGACTATCTGCGGGGCATCGGCCTTCTGGCTTGCGGTGTGGACAAGGGCGCTGAAAAGCTTGCCTGGTTCCTGCCTGAGGAGCTGCAGGCTGAGCTGAAAAAAATCAGCGGCGGCGCCTATAACAGCATGACGGAGCTCAACACGGAAATGGCCCGTCTGGCGTCCGGCCTGCTCTTCTATTACGGCTATCTGAACTTTGAGCAGCTTTACCGGATGGTGCTTGGCTATCTTGACAAGGAAGCGGCTAAAGAGGTCAGCTTCCAGGACTTCGTGGGTGTCATGCTGAATGCTTCCTGCTGGCTGCCCCAGGTAGAGGCCCTGCCCCAGGGCATGCGCTACTATGCCGTCATTGATGCGGAGAAGGTGGAGAACCAGCAGCTGGAGCGTGAGGCCTTCGACTTTGCGCCCCTGGGCTACGAGCAGGTCTACAACGCCGGTGAGGAAAACTATATAGAGTCCACCCCCCAGTACCAGGCCTTGGCCCAGTACCTCATGAAGGAATGCGGCTTTGAGGTGCTAAAGGCAGCTGATATCGTAGGGGAGATTTACATTCTCCTGCAAAATAGCGGCGATATCAACGAGGCGGCAGATTACCTGTCTGGCCTGGGCCTCATGAAGGACACGGAGAAAGCCAAGGCGCTCTTGATGCTGACGGCGGCTTACAATAACAGCACCCGCATGTGGAAACTCAAGGGCTACACCCCTGACGAGCTCAGCGCCAATAAAGAAAGCGGCGATACCCTGGGGAAGGTCATTCCCTTTGGCAGCCACAGCCAGCAGGTGGGCCGCAATGATCCCTGTCCCTGCGGCAGCGGCAAAAAGTACAAAAAGTGCTGCCTGAAGAAGGATGAGGCAAGACTTGTCTGAGGTTGAAATCAGCTCCTCCGATAAAATCTCTTGCATTTCCTTCCTATCCATGCTAGAATAGCAAGGTACTGAAATTTCGAGGGGGGTGAATCGTTTGCCGAACATCAAAGCATCTATCCTTAGTGTTAAGACTGACGCGAAGCGCCATGCTAAGAACGCTGCTGAGAAGTCCCGTGTCCGCACGGCTTCCCGCAAAGTGCTCGACGCTGTTGAGGCTGGTAACGCTGAAGAAGCGAAGTCCCTCCTTACGGTTGCTTGCAAGACTATCGACCAGGCTGCTGCTAACCATGTGTATCACAAGAACGCTGC
>CAJOIN010000060.1 GCA_905234515.1 uncultured Selenomonas sp. | reverse complement strand
ATCTTTGGGAATTTGAATTCGAGGGCCGCAAGGTCAAGGGCCAGAAGGGCCAGACCATCGCGGCAGCCCTGGTGATGGCGGCTGCCACCCATGTGTTCTACGTTCAGTCCATGGCCCTGCTTGATATGGCAGTGGTTTCTACCTTTGGGGCCGTGTTCTTCGGCTGCGGCGTCTATATTGCTGTGATGCTGTTGATCGGCGGTCTCCGTGAGGACGATTTGGAGCGTATACCCATGATTGGCCGCTTCGGCATCAAGTTCCTGCGCCGGGTGGGCGTGTTTAAGACTAAGGCTGAGTGAGGAGGTTTTTCTTGCGTAAGTTCGTGCTTTTCTACAATCCCGTTAGCGGCAGCGCTGCCTTCAAGGGCAAGCTGGACATGATGGTGGAAGCCTTCCAGCGCAGGGGAGCCCTGCTGATTCCCTACCGTACCAAGGCCGGGGGGAACGAAGCTCTGATTGATTTTGTGAAAGAGGTGCAGCCTGACGGCCTTATCGCCGCCGGAGGGGACGGCACTGTCCATGAGGCGGCCAACCTGATTCCTGCCCCTGGGCATTATCGGCAGTGGCACCTCCAATGACTTTGCCACTTACCTTGGCATCAACGAGGACCTGGAAAGCTACTTCGATATTATTGTTGAAGGCAGGACCCGTCATTGTGATTTGGGGCTGGTGGGGCAGGAATACTTCATCAATGTGGCCAGCGCCGGTATGATGACTTCCATTGCCCATGAGGTGGCCCCCAGCCTGAAGCATGCTTTGGGTAAGAATGCCTATTATCTGAAGGGCTTGGGGGAGATTGCCAAATTCCGCAGCTGGAAGCTGACAGTGGCTGCCGATGGTGAGAACCATGAGGTGGAGGCGTATCTCTTCATTATTATCAACAGCGCTGCCGTAGGCAGCATGAAAAATGTGGCTGAAGGGGTAGAGGTGGATGACGGCCTGCTGGACTTCCTGGCGGTGCGGAAGGTCGGTTTGCCCCAGCTGATGGCAGTGGTCAAGGACCTGATAGCCGGAAAGCCAGTGTCCGAAAAGGATGCTGTACTGCATTTGCAGGCCAAAAGCTTCACCGTCAGCACCGGGGAGGAGCTGGAAAGCGACCTGGATGGGGAAGTGGGGCCTATGCTGCCCCTGACCGTGGAAACGGTGCCCAAGGCCATAGAGGTTTACTGCTGATAAGCATAAAAATAAGGCTCCGCAAGCCAAGCTTGCGAAGCCTTTTCTATCGTAGTGGTGCGGATGAAGGGACTTGAACCCTTACGCCGAAAGGCACTGGATCCTAAGTCCAGCGCGTCTGCCAATTCCGCCACATCCGCAAAAACAAGTAATATTATAGCGATTATGGTATGTATTGTCAAACTTCAGGCAGGAAAGGGCTTGACATATCGCGTATAATTAAAATACTGATGTGGAGGAGGAATGCAGATGAATGTCAGGGAACAAATCGAAGAATTCGAGTACCAGTACCTTTCTCCTTATGCGGCTAAAAGCCGTGAGGCCAAAAGAAGCGAGCCTATGGAGGAGTGCGAGTTCCGCACCAAGTATCAGCGTGATCGTGACCGCATCCTGCATTCCAAGTCCTTCAGGCGCCTCAAGCACAAGACCCAGGTCTATATCGTGGCGGGGGACCATTACCGTACCCGCATGACCCACAGCCTGGAGGTCTCCCAGATTTCCAGGACCATTGCCAGGGCCTTGAAACTTAACGAGGATTTGACTGATGCCATTGCCCTGGGCCATGATGTTGGTCATACTCCCTTTGGTCATGCCGGCGAGGCTGCCATGGCCAAGCTGCTGGGTCATTTCTCCCATAATGAGCAGAGCCTCAGGGTGGTGGAATACCTGGAACGGGGCGGCACGGGGCTGAACCTTACAGAAGAGGTCAGGGATGGCATTGTGAACCATACCGGGCCTAATCTGCCCCGTACCCTGGAGGGAAGGATAGTGCGCACGGCTGACCGTATCGCCTATCTTTGCCATGATTATGATGACAGCATCAGGGCGGGGCTGCTGCAGCCGGGAGAATTGCCCCAGGAGGTAAAGGATTGTTTTGGAACCGATACCTCACAGATGATAACCACCATGGTTTCTGACATGATTCGCAGCTCGTGGGAGAAGGAAGATATCAGCCTTTCGGATAAGGTGCGACAGGTGATGGATGTTTTCCGCAAGTTTATGTTCCAAAGGATTTATCACTCGGAGGCTTTGGCCCGGGAGCGCAAGCAGGCAGTTTTTGTGCTGCAGGAGCTCTATGGTCATTATATGGAGCACAGTGAGGATCTTCCCGAGGAGTTCCGCCAGAGGGAAGAGCGCTGGGGCCGTCAGCAGACGGTGACGGATTATGTGGCTGGGCTGACTGACAGTTATGCAGTCCAGCTTTTCAACCATATCTTTGTTCCTCCTGTGGAGCAGATGGTTAAGCAAGATATTTAGTCTGCATAGAGGATTTTTATCCTTTGCGGTGAATATAGTTAAATCAAGGGGCGTTTGCAGTTTTTCGGAAAATATTTCCATAAAATTTTCTCGAAAAGCAGGAAATTCCCCCTGGGTATAGAATTTATAGCAGGTGTCACATTGATGAAACTAGGGTGCTATATGTTAGCAAGGCGGCATGCAGATGCGTGATGGCAGGCTGGATGAGTTCGTGGAACAGGTCCGTTCCCGCTCGGATATCGTGCAGGTTGTGCAGAGCTATGTGCCGCTGAAGCGCAAGGGCAATCGTTACTGGGGCTGCTGCCCCTTTCACCATGAGAAGACGCCTTCGTTTTCCGTGGTGCCGGATAAAGGGTTCTTCTATTGCTTTGGCTGTCATGCTGGTGGCAATGTTTTCAAGTTTATATCACTTATTGAAAACGTCACATATTTCGAGGCTATCAAGCTTCAGGCAGAAAAGCTTAATATCCCCTTGCCGGAACGGCCGCGGACTCCTGAGGAGGAGGCCCGTGAGAGGGAAATTGCTTCTCTGCGCAAAGTAAATGAAATGGCCCGGGATTTTTTCCACAACTGTCTGACTATGACTGGTTATGGCAAGGTGGGGCTGGCTTATTTTGCCGGGCGTGGCATCTCCCAGGAAACCATTGAGGAGTTCAGCCTTGGCTTTGCCCCTGACTCCTGGGACAAGCTGACCTCGGCTTTTGTCAAGCGGGGGGTTAAGCAGGAGCTGCTTTTGCAGGCTGGACTGGTGTCAGAGAGCCAGAAGGGCAAGGGCGTATATGACCGTTTCCGCGGCCGCGTTATCATTCCCATCGCGGATGAGCGCGGGCGGGTAGTAGGTTTTGGCGGGCGCGTTTTGGATGACAGCAAGCCAAAGTACCTTAACACCCAGGAAACGGTGCTCTTTAACAAGCGCAGGCTGCTTTTTGGTCTGGACCGCTCCCATAGGGCGATTCAGCAGGCAGGTTATGCCATTGTGGTAGAAGGCTATATGGACGCGATATCCGTGTTTGGTGCAGGCGTGAAGAACGTGGTGGCATCACTGGGGACAGCCTTTACCGTTGAGCATGCCAAGAAGCTTATGCGCTATGCCAAAGAAATCTATTTCTGCTATGACAGCGACGAGGCGGGACAGCAGGCCACTATCCGTGCTCTGTCCTTGGTGGTGCGAGACACAGGGGCTGTGGTGAAAGTCATCACGGTGCCTGACGGCAAGGATCCTGATGAATTTATCAGAAAGCATGGGGCAGAGGCCTTTCGTGAGTTGATAGGCAAGGCACTTACTCTGGTGGACTACCGCCTGAAGTATGTGCTGTCCCATGTGCGCTATGATACTCTGGAGGGCAAGGGCAAAGCACTGCAGGAAATCCTGCCGGTGCTGTCCGGGGTAAGTCAGGCCATGCTGGGTGAGTATACCAAGAAGCTGGCTCAGACTTTGATGATTGATGAAGGTCTGGTTATAGAGGAACTCAGGCGTTTTCACCGCCTGCCAGAACAGGAGGAGGCTCCCCAAAGAGCGCCTATCAGGCAAGTGGTGAAGGACAGTGACAGCGCTTTGCGCAGGGCTGGCCGCCTGGTTATCAGGGCTGCTTATCAGGATGGGGGAATTCTCGCCCATGCCCTGACAGTGGTGCCCCTGGAAGGAATCTCAAATCCTGTGCAGCGGGAGGTAATCTCCTTTTTGCAGGACTGCCTGGTGCGTGGTGAGCTGGCAAGTGATGCTTCGGCCCAGGGCAGGCTGTCAGAGGAGGCCGCTGCGGAACTTTCCCGTGCCTTAGTGGAAACATTGGGCGGTCGTGAGGAAGCGGAAGCCTATACTGATTCCCTGAGGGTACTCAGGAAGGCCTATCTGAAAGCGCAGTATCTGGCGCATACAGAGAGGGCAGAGGCTATGATGCAGGCTGGAGATAAGGCTTATCTGGAAGAACTGAATGAGGTAAAGAGAATAAAAGATGAAATGGATGGTATGTGAATTGTATTTTATGACGGAATTTGCTGGTCAGGAAAGGAGGGGGCTCAATGGCTGATGTGCGCAGTGCAGCTGCGGCAATGGGCAAGAATCGCAGCTCCGAGATCATCGCCAATCTGCTCTCTAAAGGAAAGAGTAACGGCGGGACCCTCACTTATGGGGAATTGGTGGAAGCCCTGCAGACACAGGACCTTTCTCCTGACGAAATCGATGATATGTATGATACCTTCAGCAAGAAGGGCATAGAAATCGTAGATGACTCAGGTTCTGATAATCAGGAAGAGGAGCCCGGGGATGAGGAAGAGGTAGAGATTGACCTGTCCGTTCCCGAGGGCATCAGCATAGATGACCCGGTACGCATGTACCTGAAGGAGATTGGCCGGGTGCCCCTGCTGACAGCAGAGGAGGAAGTGGCTCTGGCCAAGCGCATGGAGCAGGGTGACGAAGAGGCCCAGAAGCGTCTGGCTGAGGCCAACCTCAGGCTGGTGGTAAGCATTGCCAAGCGCTATGTGGGCCGCGGCATGCTTTTCCTGGACCTCATTCAGGAGGGCAATCTGGGCCTTATCAAGGCCGTGGAAAAGTTCGACTATAACAAGGGCTATAAATTCAGTACCTATGCTACTTGGTGGATTCGCCAGGCTATTACCCGCGCCATTGCGGACCAGGCCCGCACCATCCGCATTCCCGTGCATATGGTGGAGACCATCAACAAGCTCATCCGCGTTTCTCGTCAGCTCCTGCAGCAGCTGGGCCGTGAGCCCCAGCCTGAGGAGATTGCCAAGGAGATGGATATCAGCGTGGAGCGCGTCCGGGAAATCATGAAGATTGCCCAGGAGCCTGTTTCCCTGGAAACTCCTATCGGCGAGGAAGAAGATTCCCATCTGGGCGACTTCATCGAGGACCAGGATGCCCCGGCGCCGGCAGATGCCGCCTCCTTTATGCTGCTTAAGGAGCAGCTGGAGGAAGTGCTGGAGACTCTTACTCCCCGTGAGGAGAAGGTGCTGCGCCTGCGCTTCGGACTTGATGATGGCCGTGCCCGCACCCTGGAGGAAGTTGGCCAGAGCTTCGGGGTCACCCGTGAGCGTATCCGTCAGATTGAGGCCAAGGCCCTGCGGAAGCTCCGCCATCCCAGCCGCAGCCGCAAGCTGAAGGATTTCTTAGACTAAACTTTCCATAGGCATCTTGACAGTATTGGTCAGGATGCCTATAATTGTCTATGTTGGTTCTGATTCCTCGATAGCTCAGCCGGTAGAGCACCTGACTGTTAATCAGGCTGTCGCAGGTTCGAATCCTGCTCGAGGAGCCATAATGAATACACAAGGGTGTGACGGAGGCGTTACGCCCTTTTTCTTTTTGAATTATATTTCCTATGTGATTGGGAGGAGGAATCCTCATGGAACTGGATGATAGATTGCAGGCTCTGGCAGATTTCGTGGAGCCGGGGAGCCGGGTGGCAGATGTGGGCACGGATCATGGCTATCTGGCCATAGAACTCATAAAATCAGGCAAGGCGGACTTCGTCATTGCCAGTGACAAGAACAGCGGCCCTCTGGAAGCGGCAGGCAGGAGCCTGCGCATGGAGGGCCTGGCAGAGAAAATTACCTTGAGGTTGGGGGACGGGGTGCAGGTGCTTAACCCCGGGGAAGTGGACACTGTGTGCCTGGCCGGCATGGGGGGCGTCCTCATGACGGAAATCCTGGAGGCCAAGCCGGAAGTCGTGAAGGAGCTGAAGCATCTTATCCTGCAGCCCATGAACGGGGCAGAGGAGCTGCGCCGTTGGCTTTACCGCAACAGTTGGCATATCGTGGACGAGAACCTGGCGGTGGATGACGGGCGCATCTATGAAATCATCAAAGCAGAGCAGGGCAGAAAGAAATATCCTGCCCCCGTGGAGCTCCTGATTGGGCCCAAGCTTTGGGAGAAGAAGCCCCCCCTGCTCAGGCACCATATTGAGCAGCTGCTCTTTCAGCAGAAAAGAGTGGCCTCGGGCATGGAAAAGAGCCCCCGGGCCAAGCAGACCAAGAAATATGCCAAGGTGCTGGAGCTTATAGAGCAGTTGGAGGGGAGGCTTTCCTGGTGAGTACGGCAAAAAAAGGTTTGAAATGCCAGCAGGTTATGGAAGCTTTGGAGCGTATTGCCCCCAAGAGACTGGCGGAAGAATGGGATAACCCGGGCCTGCTGGTGGGCAGCCCTGCCCAGGAAGTCCACAAGATACTTACCTGCCTGGATGTGACTGACGAAGTGGTGGCTGAAGCTATAGACATAGGGGCAGATATGATTGTGGCTCACCATCCCTTGATTTTCAAGGGCATCAAAAAGCTGCGCACTGACCTGCCACTGGGAGGAAGGCTTCAACAGCTGCTGGTGCATGGCATTGCGGTGGCAGCTGCTCACACTAATCTAGATACTGCCGAAGGCGGCGTAAATGATGTGCTGGCAGAGGCCATCGGCCTTACGGATATCCAGCCCTTTGCAGCTAAGGCCGAGGAAGGGGCGGAGCCTACTTTGGGGCGCATAGGCTACCTGCCTGAGCCCATGGCGATAGAAGACTTTGCCCGTCAGGTGAAGGAGGCCTTGCCTGTTTCCCATGTGCGCCTGGTCAAGGCCGGGGAGAAGAAAGTCAAGAAGGTGGCCCTCTGCAGCGGTGCGGGTTCGGAATTTATAGCCAAGGCTTCCTTCCTGGGGGCTGATGCCTATGTTACCGGGGACGTGAAATACCACGAGGCCCAGCAGGCCGTGGAAATGGGCATCCATGTCATCGATGGAGGCCATTTTGGCACGGAGTTCCCTGTGGCAGCAGTGCTGGCAGACAGGCTCAGGGAGGAGCTTTCCGGCCTGAAGGGAGAGGTGGAAGTGGTGACGGACACCCGTTCCCAGGATGTGTTCGCCATAGTTTGAGATGCCAGCCTTTAGGAGAGAAAGAGAGTATGGCTAAAATGGAAGTAAAGAAGCAGTGCCTGCGGTATTTTCAGATTTTCCTGGGCTGCTTTATCGTCTGCATGGGCTTCAACCTGTTTTTGATACAGGCCCATCTGCTGACAGGGGGCCTTTCAGGTGTGGCCCTGATTATTTACTATTTGCTGGACATTCCCGTGGGTATGCAGAACATTGTCTACAACCTGCCTATCATCTATCTGGCCTACCGGGTCTTTGGCAGGCTCTATGCCGTGGATACCATTCTGGGTACGGTGATTCTGTCGGTGATCTGGGATGCCACGGCCTTTCTGCAGTCCACGGTGCATATCACCGGGGACATCATGCTGAACGCCATCTTTGGCGGTGTGCTGGCGGGTATTGGCTTCGGACTGATTTTCCGTTCCAATGCCAACACCGGCGGCCTTGACGTGGTGGGGGCAGTGGTGAAGAAGTTCTGGTCCATTGACGTGGGCACAGTGATTTTCGTGCTGAACTTCGTCATCGTGCTGGGGTCCTCCTTCATTTTCAGCCTGGAGGAAGCCCTATATACTTTGGTGTCCATCTATGTGACAGCGGAGCTTACCAACAGGGTGGCGGCAGGCCTGAACCGGGAGAAGAGCATCATGATTGTTTCTCCCAGAGCCCAGGAAATCTGCAATGACATTCTGGCCAATGTCCACAGGGGCGTGCATTTCCTTTCACAACAAGCCACCGAACTGCACGAAGGCGCAAGAGAAACCGTCAGGCATTTTATCAATGCGGAAAAGACCTCAGAGATTCTTTTTACACGTGGTACCACAGAGGCTATCAACCTGGTGGCACAGACCTTCTGCGAGGCCTTCATGAAAGAGGGCGACGAGGTGGTGGTCACCGATATGGAGCACCACAGCAATATTGTTCCCTGGCAGTTGCAGGCCAGGAAGCGCGGCATCGTGGTGAAGCACCTGCCTATTACCGATGATGGTCAGTTGGAACTCTCCACTTTCACCTCTCATCTCTCATCGAGAACAAAACTGGTCAGCATTGCCCATGTGAGCAACGTGCTGGGTACCGTTAATCCTGTGAAAGAGATTGTCAGGATGGCCCATGAACAGGGCATCCCCGTACTGATAGACGGTGCGCAGAGTGCGCCCCACATGAAGATTGATGTGCAGGACCTGGATTGCGACTTCTTTGCCTTCAGTGGTCATAAGATGTACGGACCTACTGGCATCGGCGTGCTCTACGGTAAGGAAGAGTGGCTGGAGAAGTTGCCGCCCTATCAGGGAGGAGGTGAGATGATTGATCGCGTCAGTTGGGAGAAGACCACCTTTGAGCGTCCGCCCCTGAAGTTTGAGGCAGGCACACCCGACTATGTGGAAACCCACGGACTGGCTACTGCCATCGACTATCTGCTCTCCCTGGGTCTTGACAATATTCAGGCCCATGAGCAGGAACTCACCAATTACTGCATGGAACAGCTTCAGACGATTGAAAACATC
>CAJOIN010000059.1 GCA_905234515.1 uncultured Selenomonas sp. | reverse complement strand
GCGGCGCCTGCGCAGCAGGCTGCCCTGTTTCGGCCATCTCTGCTCCGGAATAATCGTCAAGATTAAGGAGAAGCTGGACGAAATCCTGCAGGGCAGGCCCTTCTCATTTAGAGGGGCCTGCTTTTATGCTATTTAGAGATTAAATCCAAGAGGTTCACATATATGTGGAAAAAAATATTTGGCAGCGCGGATGCCTACAAGGAAATCCCCAAGCGGGATGACCCACTTTTTGCTTCCGTTGAATGGGATAAGCTGCCCCGCCATGTGGCGGTGATCATGGACGGCAACGGTCGTTGGGCCAAGGGTCAGGGCCTTATCCGCACGGCGGGGCATAAGGCAGGGGTGAAGACCCTCAAGGGCATCCTCAGTACTGCCATTGGGAATTGATGCCTTGACGGTGTATGCTTTTTCCACGGAAAACTGGAAGCGTCCTACGGCAGAAGTGGAATTTCTTATGAAGCTTTTTGCCGAGTACTTGGAAAAAGAGCTTCAGGAAATGCATGATGATAATGTCCGCATACGTTTTCTGGGGAAGAAGGAAGGCATGCCCAAGGGGCTTCAGCGTCAAATGGAGGAAGCCGAAAGGCTCATGAAGGACAATACGGGCATTCACTTCAATGTGGCGGCCAACTACGGAGGACAGGATGAGTTGCTGAGGGTGATGCAGTCGGTGGCCTGCCAGGCTGCAGCGGGTAAACTCAAGCCTGAGGAAGTTGACGGTGAACTGGTAGAAAGCCTGCTGGATACAGCTGGGGACCCGCCGGTGGACCTTATGATTCGCACTAGTGGCGATCAGCGTCTCAGTAATTTTCTGCTGTGGCAGTCTGCTTATGCGGAGTTCTTCTTTACTGAAAAGAACTGGCCAGAGTTTACCCCGACGGACTTTGTGGAGGCCATGAGGGATGGATTGAATAAAAAGTAAGGAGCTGTCCATTTGTTAACTAGAATCATAACCGGCGTTGTTGGTATTGCCCTGGCCGCCTGTGTTATTCAGACGGGAGGCTTGCTTTTTGCCCTGGCAGCACTTTTATTGGCCATCCTGGCCTGGGTGGAGTATGTAAAGGCCTTCAGACAGAAGGGGGAGCATCTTACATTTCTGTTGGGGATGGTCGGATTAGTAGGTCTTTGGGGCAGTGCCTGGCTGGGGCTGGCTGAGGCCCAGACCGCTGTTGTCACCTTAGTGGTTTTGACAATTTTTTTAGAAACTGTCCTGCTTCATGACAAGGTTAGTTTTCCTGCAGCGGCATTGTCGGCGGCAGGAGTTATGTATCTTGGCCTGCCCTTTGCCCATCTGGTTTCTCTGCGCGGCATGGGAGCAGAGCTGCCTGCCATCGTCACCAGCCTTGGAAACTTCGAGCCTGGCTGTGCCTTGGTATGGATCATGTTTATTGGCACCTGGTCCAGCGACAGCTTTGCTTATTTTGTTGGCTCGGCCATTGGCAAGCACAAGCTTTGTCCTTCCATCAGTCCTAACAAGACTATTGAGGGGGCCTTGGGCGCTGTGGTGGGAACCACTGCCATGACCATGGCTTTGGGCGTTTTATTTGGTTTTCCCTTGCACTTGATGGCGGTTTTGGGCATCTTGATTGCCGTTTTCGGCACCTTGGGAGATTTGGTGGAATCCGTGGCCAAGCGTCATACAGGTATCAAGGATTCTGGCAATATCATTCCAGGCCACGGTGGCGTGTGGGACCGCTTTGACAGCGTGCTCTTCACGGCTCCAGTGGTATACTATTTTACAATACTTGCCGGGCTGTTGGCTCGCTGAGTGGGAGGTTTTAGTTTATGACCTGCAAGAATATAGCTATCCTTGGCTCTACGGGCTCTATTGGCACCCAGACCCTTGATGTGGTGCGGGAACATCCGGATTTGTTTCATGTGTCCGTCTTGGCAGCTAATGCCAGCGATGAATTGTTGGAAAAGCAGATAGAGGAATTCCAGCCGGAGTTGGCTGTGCTTTCTGATGAGGCTGCTTATAAAAGGCTGAAATCAAGATATACGGGCAAAACTGAACTGGCGGGGGGACGTCAGGCCTTTATAGATGCGGCTGCTCACAGCGAGGTCCAGACGGTGGTGACATCCATGATGGGCTTTGCAGGGCTGGAGCCCACCATGAAGGCATTGGAGGCTAAGAAGGATATTGCTCTGGCCAACAAGGAAACCTTGGTGGTGGCCGGTGAGCTGGTGACCCGCAAAGTCAAGGAGCAGGGCGTAAAGCTGTTGCCTGTGGACAGCGAGCACTGCGCCTTTTTCCAGTGCCTGCAGGGTGAGCGCCTAGATAAGATTGAAAAGCTTCTGCTGACCTGCTCTGGCGGCCCTTTCCGCGGTAAGAAGCGTGAGGAAATCGGCAATGCCACAGTGGACCAGGTGCTGGCCCATCCCACCTGGAACATGGGCAAGAAGATTACTGTTGACTCAGCATCTTTGGTCAATAAGGGCCTGGAGGTTATCGAGGCCAAGTGGCTTTACGATGTGGACTACGATAAGATTCAGGTGGTAGTACATCCTCAGAGCATCATCCACTCCATGGTGGAGTTTGTGGATGGGGCGGTGATGGCCCAGATTGGCAGCACGGATATGCGCCTGCCCATCCAGTATGCCCTGACCTATCCTGAAAGGCAGCCGGCCTCCTGGCCAAGGCTTGATTTCTGGCAGATGAGGGATTTGACCTTTGCCCAGCCGGACATGGAGACCTTTAAGGGCCTTAAATTTGCTTATGAGGCAGGCAAGATTGGCGGCACTATGCCCTGTATCTTCAATGCTGCCAACGAAGTGGCAGTAGCGGCCTTCCTGGCAGGTGATATCTACTTCCTGGATATTTATGACATCATTGAAGAAACAATGATGAAGCGCGAGACCATCCTGGATCCTGAGCTGGAAGAGCTCTTCGAGGAGGACAGATGGGCCAGGGAGTTTGCCAGAACCCTCTTGAAAAAATAACCGTTACAGCGGTTTTAGGACGGTGAAAGAATGTTAATAACTATAGTAGCCACCATTTTTGTCCTGGGTATTTTGGTTTTGGTTCATGAGCTGGGGCATTTCATTACAGCCAAGCTGGCGGGCATGAGGGTGGATGAATTTGCCATCGGCTTCGGCCCCAAACTCTGTTCCTTCAAACGGGGGGAGACAGTATACTCCATCCGTGCTGTACCTTTGGGAGGGTTTAATGACATTGCGGGCATGAATCCCGATGATAATGATGCGGGGGAGCGGGGATACTGCGAAAGGCCTGTGGGTCACAGGATGGTGGTTATCCTGGCGGGAGTTTTTATGAACTTCCTGTTGCCTATTTTTATCTTTTTTGGCATCTTCTTCTTCTCTGGTATTTCTACTCCCAACCCGGAGCCTATTCTGGGAACGGTGCTAGTTGACAAGCCAGCTTATGAGGCGGGGCTAAAGGACGGGGACAGGGTCCTTTCCATTGACGGCAAGGCTATCGAGACCTGGACAGACTTCACCCAGACAGTTCAGGAAAGCCCTGAGGGCCAGCTAATGAGCATAACCGTGGATAGAGGAGGGGAGACCTTGCAGGTGCAGGTGGCTCCTACTTATGACAGCAGCTCCAAGCGTAATGTGGTGGGAGTTATGAGTGCCCTCGACCACCAAGAGGTTGGCTTTGTTGATTCTGCTGTTATGGCGGTACAGAAGACAGGCTATCTCCTCTATATGATGGTGGATGCCTTTTACCGCCTGCTGCTGGAGCTGTCTGGAAAGGATTTGGCTGGTCCCATTGGGGTGGCACAGATGGCAGGGGAAGTGGCCCAGATGGGTATTGTGCCCCTGCTGAACTTCACGGCGTTCCTTAGCGTAAACCTGGGGTTGGTGAACCTTTTCCCCATTCCCGCTTTGGATGGCGGGCATTTTCTTACCCTTTGTGTGGAGGCAGTACGTGGCAAGCCCCTTTCGCCCAAAGCTCTTTATTTTATGCAGAGTGTAGGGGTAGGGTTGCTGATTCTCCTGATGCTTTTTGCCACGGCTAATGATCTCATGCGGGTATTTACAGGAGGCTGAGGCTGTTTTGTTTGAGAGAAAGAAAACCAGACAGATACATATAGGAAAAATCGCCATCGGCGGTGGTGCTCCCATTTCTGTACAGTCCATGACCAATACCAAGACGGCAGATACAGAAGCCACTGTGCAGCAGATCAAGGCTCTTACGGCAGCTGGCTGTGATATCGTGCGTCTGGCAGTGCCGGATATAGAGGCTGCCCAGAATCTGGGGAACATCATCTCCCAGGTAAATGTGCCTTTGGTGGCAGATATCCATTTTGACTATAAGCTGGCCCTGGAGGCCATCCGCCAGGGCATTTCGGGCCTCAGGCTGAACCCCGGCAACATTGGCGGGGAGGAAAAGGTCAGGGCTGTGGTGCAGGAGGCCAAGGCCCATGGCTTGCCCATCCGCATTGGGGTTAATGCCGGCTCCCTGGACAAGAAGATTCTGGCCAAATACGGTGGAAAGGTCACACCTGAGGGGCTGGTGGAGTCAGCAATGCAGCATGTGCGCATTTTGGAGGAACAGGGATTCTACGACATGAAGATATCCCTGAAGGCGCACGATGTGCCCATGACCCTGGCTGCTTACCGGCTTATGAGTGAAAAAGTAGATTATCCTTTGCACCTTGGCATCACCGAGGCGGGCACCCCCAATACGGGCATCATCAAATCCGCCGTGGGTATTGGCGCCCTGCTGGCTGAGGGCATCGGCGACACCTTCCGCATTTCCCTCACTGGAGACCCGGTGGTGGAGGTTAAGGTGGCTAATGAAATACTGAAGGCACTGGGACTGAAGGAATACGGTCCCACCCTGGTGGCTTGCCCCACGTGCGGACGCACCAGCATTGACCTGCCCGCCATTGCGGCTCAGGTGGAGGAAAAGCTGGATGGCATAGCTGAACCCATAGAAGTAGCCGTTATGGGCTGTGTGGTGAACGGTCCCGGGGAAGCCCGTGGTGCTGACGTGGGCATTGCAGGAGGCAAGGGCGAAGGCCTGGTCTTCCGAAAGGGCGAAATCGTGAGAAAAGTGCCAGAGTCGGAATTGGTGACGGAACTCTTTAAGGAAATAGATGCAATACTGGAGGAACGGAAAAAGTGAGAGCAAGTAATTTATATGCACCTACCCTGCGCAATACCCCTGCTGAGGCTGAAATTGTCAGCCATCAGCTGATGTACAGGGCTGGCCTGATGCGCAAGTCTGCCGGCGGCATGTACAACTTCCTGCCTTTGGGCTGGCGTACCATCCGCAAGATTGAAGAAATCATCCGGGAGGAAATGGACGCTGCCGGCGGTCAGGAAATCATGATGCCCATCCTGCAGCCCTCTGAGTTGTGGGAGGAGAGCGGTCGCTGGGCAGCCTATGGCGCTGAGATGATGCGCATGAAGGACCGCCATGGCCGCGAGTTCTGCATGGGCCCCACCCATGAGGAGATGATCACCGCCCTGGTGCGTGACGAGGTGCGCTCCTACAAGCAGCTGCCCTTGATGCTTTACCAGATCCAGGACAAGTTCCGGGACGAGCGCCGTCCCCGCTTCGGCCTCATGCGCAGCCGTGAGTTCATCATGAAGGACCTCTATTCCTTTGACAAGGATGTGGAGGGCATGAATGAGTCCTATCAGAAGATGTACGATGCTTACAGCCGCATCTTCACCCGCTGTGGTCTGGAGTTCCGTCCCGTGGAGGCGGACAACGGCGCCATCGGCGGCGGTCATTCCCATGAGTTCACGGTGCTGGCAGAAAATGGCGAGTCCAATATTGCCTGCTGCACTAAGTGCGACTATGCTGCCAGCGATGAGAAGGCAGAGCTGAAGGCCATCGTGGCCGAGCAGGAAGAGATGTTGCCCCTGGAGAAGGTGACCACCCCTGGCACCAACACCATCGAAAAGCTGGCTGAGTTCCTGAAGGTGCCCACTGCCAAGACCATCAAGGCCATTGCCTACCAGACAGACAAGGGCGAGCTGGTGCTGGCCTTTGTGCGTGGCGACCATGAGGTCAATGAGGTGAAGCTCATCAACCTCATTGAGGATGCGCAGGAGCTCACCATGGCCGAGGATGAGGCCATCAGTGCTGCAGGCGGCTGCCCTGGCTTCATGAGCCCCATCGGCATCAAGGAAGGCATCAAGGTTATCGTGGATCACACGGTGATGCACATGTACAATGCCGTCACCGGTGCCAACGAGGTGGACGCCCATTATAAGAACGTGACTCCGTCCCGTGACTTCAACAAGGAGTCCATCACCGTGGCTGATATCCGCATGGTGGCCGAGGGAGATGCCTGCCCTAAGTGCGGCGCTCCCCTCACCATGACTCGTGGCATCGAGGCCGGCCAGGTTTTCACCCTGGGGACCAAGTACAGTGAGGCTATGGGGGCCACCTTCCTGGATGAGAACGGCAAGGAACAGCCTCTGGTCATGGGTTGCTACGGTATCGGCGTAGGCCGCACCATGGCCGCCGCTATCGAGCAGCACAACGATGAGGACGGTATCGTCTGGCCTCGTGCCATTGCCCCCTTCGAGGCAGTGGTGGCTGTGGTGAATGCCAAGAAGGATGACCAGCTTCAGTATGGTGAGGAAATCTATGCCGAGCTGAAGAAAGAGGGCATAGATGTGCTGCTGGACGACCGCAAGGAGCGGGCTGGCGTGAAGTTCAAGGATTGTGACCTTATCGGCTATCCCTTGAGGGTTACCATTGGACCCAAGGCCGTGGAAGAGGGCGTCATCGAGCTGAAAATCCGCAAGACCGGCGAGGTCATTACCTGCAGCCGAGAGGAATACCTGCAGAAGGTCAAAGAGATACTGAAGGTCCTGTAAGGCAATAATAAATAATGCCTGACTAAGGGCATGAGATTCCCCTGGGAGAAACCCTGCGTTTCCCCAGGGGAATTCTGCGTATTAAAGGCTTTATGGCTATACATGGGAGCAGTTTTCCTTGCCTCCCTGTCCTTCCAATGGTACAATGAAATGTACTAAATGCGATAATAACAGGCGAGTGTCCTTTAAGATTTGTGAGGTAAACAGAGCATGAAACGCTATACATCCTTGATGGTCACGGCTTTTCTGCTGCTCATGGTAGTGGTGCTTGGTTCTGGCTATCTGGCGGTGGCGGACCATGATGGAAATACAAAGCCCCTTCGGGAAATAACTGCCTATACCACCATGCCCACGGAGGCGGCGGTGGTGCTGACCAAGGCTTATGAGTCCTCCAGTGGAGTGCGGGTGAACTTTGTGCCCCTGGGCGCAGAGGAAATAATGGAAAGGCTGAAAGCACAGGCCCAGGGAAAAGAGCCGGGACAGGCTTCGCTGGTGCTGGGCGACAGTGAGCTTCTATATAAGGCAGCGACCTATGGTTATCTTGTACCTTATATGTCTGAGCGGGGGGATCAGGTACCAGAGCGATTCCGTCAGACCGAAGGATATTGGATTGGGGTATGGTATGACCCTGTTGTTTTTTGCGTGAATCAGGACTATCTCAAGACCCTGCAGAGAGTGCCTGATACCTGGCAGGCACTCTCTGCCGCCCCTAATGTGCGCGTAGGTGTGACAGATTTTTTGGCAGCAGATGCTTCTGCCAATCTTCTGCTGAGCATGATTGCCCAGTATGGTGACACGGCCGCATATGATATCTGGCGCCAGATTCATCCTAAGGTAGTGCAGTATGCCCACTATCTTTCCAACCCCGTCAGGCAGGCAGGCATGGGAGAGGTAGACATAGCTGTGGCTGTAGCCAGTGAGACCTACAGGTACATACATGATGGTTATCCGCTGAAGGTTATCTATCCTGCTGATGGTACGGCGGCCATAGTCACTGGTACAGGCATTGCTTTTAAGGCCTCAGCCCAGGACGAGCAGGCGGCCAAGGCCTTTTCTGACTGGCTGCTGACTGATGAGGCCCAGTTGGCGTTGCAGAGCAATGGTTTCTATTTTCTGCCCACGAATCCTGGCACTATGGCCTACAAGACTTTTGCCGGGAAAAATCTGGTGCTTTTCAGTGTCAGTCCCCAGTTTACTGCCAAGCAACGCCACGATTTGCTGGATCGTTGGGTGAAGGAAGTAAGATTTAAATGATATTTTGACTGTTTGTGACGGTCTTTGTGGCCTTTGGCCGTGATTTTAGGAGGTTTTTCAGAAAGTGAAAGCGGGTTTTATAAGTCTTGGCTGCTCCAAGAACTTGGTGGATACGGAAATGATGCTGGGTATTCTTCGTGAGCATGGCATAGAGATTACCGCTGACCCGGCGGAGGCAGACATCCTCATTGTCAATACATGTGCTTTTATCCAGTCTGCCAAGGAGGAGTCCATTACCACCATTCTTAATATGGCGGAGTACAAGGAAAGTGGCCGCTGCCGCAGCTTGATTGTGGCAGGCTGCCTGGGCCAGCGTTACGGCCAAGAGCTTTTGGATGATATGCCTGAGGCAGATGCCATCATCGGCACCGGGGCCTGCAAGGAAATCATGACTGCGGTGGAGGAGTCACTTAAAGGGCGTCGTTTGGTAATTGCCGGGGAGGATAAGCTTCTCTATGATGCCAAGAATCCCCGAATCCTCACTACCCCCAGCTACACAGCTTATGTGAAGATTGCCGAGGGCTGTGACAATCACTGCGCCTTCTGTGCTATTCCCCTTATTCGGGGAAGGTTCCGCAGCAGGAAAATAGAGGATATCAAGGCAGAGGTGGAGAATCTCTGCGAGGGCGGGGTTAAGGAGATTGTCCTTATTGCCGAGGACAGTACCCTGTACGGCAAGGATATTTATGGCGCCCCGGCTTTGGCGGAGCTCCTGCGTGAGTTGGTGAAGGTAGAGAAGCTGGAATGGGTGCGTACTCTGTACTGCTATCCCAAGTTCTTTACCGACGAGCTTATCGACCTTTATGCCAAGGAGCCGAAAATCTGCAAATACATCGATATGCCGCTCCAGCATGCTCATGATTCAGTATTGAAGTCCATGCGCCGTCCTGACACCCGGGCCCAGATTGTGGAACTGGTGAATAAGATGCGGGAGCGCATTCCCGGGGTTACCATTCGTTCAACCTTTATTGTAGGCTTCCCGGGGGAAACCGATGCCCAGTACCAGTCCCTGCGTAACTTCCTGGAGGAGATGCGTTTTGACAAGGTGGGGGTCTTCACTTATTCACGTGAGGAGGACACACCGGCTTACAACATGCCCAACCAGGTGCCTGAGGATGTTATGCAGGAGCGCTACCATGACCTGATGAGCCTCCAGAGCAAGATTTCCGAAGAGCTGAATCAGGAGCTTGAGGGCAAGGTCATCGAGGTGCTGGTGGAAGGCCGTGATGCAGAGCAGGCTTCCATTGCCGTGGGACGTTCTTACCGTGAGGCCCCCGAGGTAGACGGTCAGGTCTATATTGAGGGGGATGAAGACAGCAAGCCTGGGGACATCATCAAGGTGCGTGTTCTCCAGGGCTTCACCTATGATGTAGTGGGGGAGAAAATCCATGAGTGATTACTATATGGTCATCAAAAACCTTCAGGTTATGAAAGATCTTTCCACAGCCGTGGGTAAGGCTCTATCTGAAAGAGAGGCTACCATTTCCTGTGCCGAGTCCTGTACGGGAGGGCTTCTTTCCAGTCTGCTGACGGATGTGGAGGGCAGCTCTTCCTACTTTAAAGGCACCGTGGTGGCCTATTCCAATGAGATAAAGGAAAAGCTTCTGGAGGTCCGTCATGAGACATTGGAGAAGTACGGTGCCGTTTCCGAGGAAACAGCCAGGGAAATGGCCCGGGGAGCCATGAAGCTCATGGGGACCACTATCGGCGTTGGCATTACAGGCATCGCAGGCCCAGGGGGCGGCACAGAGACCAAGCCCGTGGGACGGGTTTATATTGCTGTGGCGGGCAATCATGGCGAGCAGGTGAGGGCAAATGATTTCATGGGCTCCCGCGATGATGTGAAGCTTCAGGCTGCTTCCACGGCTCTGCGGATGTTGGTGGATTACTACACCCTTTAACGAAATTCTAATTTTATTTTCAGCTTTTTTATATGAAAGCAAGATACACTTAACATTGTCAACTTATTCAGGAGGATTTTTTTGAAACAGGAATTAAAGTCATTCGGAGATATCGAACTGAGCCGCAAAGTGCTTCACGCTATTGCTGATATGGGCTTTGAGGAGCCCTCGCCCATCCAGGCGGGAACCATTCCTCTGGTGCTGGAAGGCCATGACGTGGTGGGACAGGCTCAGACAGGCACTGGCAAGACAGTAGCCTTTGGTATCCCCACGGTGGAGAAAATCCAGGAGTCAGGCCATCATGTTCAGGCTCTGGTGCTGACACCCACTCGGGAACTGGCCATACAGACG
>CAJOIN010000058.1 GCA_905234515.1 uncultured Selenomonas sp. | reverse complement strand
CAGCTTGTAGACAAATAGCAAACACGCTCCCATTCATGGTATAATTTCTATGGATGGGGGCGTGTTGCATGTACAGAAAGAAAAATCGTGAATTACAGTCGCAGATTCAGTTTATATCGCTTGAAGACCTTGTCCCGCAAGATCACATACTGCGGGCTATTGACCGAGCGATTGACTTCAGCTTCATCTACGATGAGGTTGAGGGGCTTTATTCTTCATACGAAGTTGGCCGTCCTGGGATTGATCCTGTTTCGCTTTTCAAGATTGTGTTCATACAATATCTTTTCGGTATCCGCAGCATGCGTCAGACCATCAAAGAGATAAACGTCAATGTTGCTTACCGTTGGTTCATTGGCTATGGCCTGACTGAGCAAATCCCGCACTTTTCCACCTTTGGCAAAAACTATGTGCGCCGTTTCAAGGGCACGGACATTTTCGAGCGCATTTTCAACCATATATTGCAGGAAGCTGTCAGTGCTGGATTCGTAGATGCCAGCGCTGTATTCATAGACGGAACGCACATCAAGGCAAGCGCCAACCGCAACAAAACTGAGAAGATTGCTGTTACAATGTCTGCCCGGCAATACCAGGAAGAGCTCGACAGGGAAATAGGTAAGGACAGGGACAAACATGGCAAGCCTCCCCTTAAAAAGGATGACACTCCCAAGAAGGCTACTCGCACGGTCAGCACTACTGACCCGGAAAGCGGGCTGTTCGTAAAAGGTGAACATGAGCGTTGCATGGCTTACGTTGCAAATACCGCCTGTGACCGCCACAATTTCATCCTGGGCTTTCATGTAGATGCCGGCAATATCCATGACAGCCAGATGTTTCACAACGTATACGAAAAACTAGCTCCCTTTGCTGACGAAATTGAATCTGTGGCTGTTGATGCAGGCTACAAAACCCCAGGAATAATGAGAGAGATAATTTCCAGCGGCAAAATACCGGCTGTGCCGTACAAAAGACCCATGACAAGAGACGGATTCTTCCGTAAGCATGAGTATGTATACGATGAACATTTCGACTGCTACATTTGTCCTGCCAACAAAGTCCTCAGCTATGCTACCACTAACAGGGATGGTTACAGAGAATATAAGAGCAAAAGCAGTGACTGTGCCCAATGCCCATATTTATGCCAATGTACGGCAAGCCGGAACCAAGTGAAGACTGTGACTCGTCACGTATGGGCAGAATATCTTGAACAGGCCGAAGAATACCGCTATGTCCCCAAGTACCGAGAAATTTACCGACAGAGGAAGGAGACTATCGAAAGAGTCTTTGCAGATGCAAAAGAAAAACATGGCATGAGATACACTACGATGCGTGGCCTGGCAAAAATTAGAATGCAGGTGACGCTTACATTTGCATGCATGAATTTGAAAAAACTTGCCCTCTGGAAGAAGAGGGCAGGGAAACTTCCTTCTGATCTTATTCATTTTTTGCATCAATTGTTGTTTAATGTAAGGATAATCCCCGTTTTTGAACAAAATATAGCATAAAATTACCGCCATGCAAGGTCTGTGGATAACCTGCATGGCGGTATGTCTAAGGTCTTGGAGATTTGCCCCCCAAAGGCAAATCTCCTTTTAATTTGCGCTATTTTCTTCAAACAGCTGCCAGTTCCTTGTCACCTTCACGCAAAGGCTCACCAAAGACCAGGTTGTCAAGCAGCCCAATCAGCTGGTTGATTTCCGGCTTGGAAATCTGGCCCGAAGCCCCCAGTTCCTCGCCCTTGCGCTTCATCTCTTCGCTGATCAGCGAGGAGAACAGCACCAAAGGAACATCCTTCAGGCGTTCGTCATCACGCACCAGCTTCAACAGGCGGTGACCATCCATCTTGGGCATCTCCACATCGGAGACGATGATAGCCACATGGTCCTCAATCTTACCGCCCTTCTTGGAGAGTGCCTGCAGATATTCCCAGGCATCCTGCCCATTGCCAAAGTCACGCACAAAGCGGTAGCCGGAATCATGCAGGGTAGTGACCAAGAGGTCACGCAGCATGGCCGAGTCCTCTGCCACCACCACATGCACATTGGAGCGACGGGTCTTGATATCTTCCGTAGCTTCCTCAAAGGTGGTGAGTTTCTGGTTGATTTCCGGATTGATTTCTGCAATGATGGTCTCGAAATCAAGAAGCAATACAATGCGGTCGCTCATCTTGATGATGCCAACCACTCTGGACTGGTCGCCCACCTCCGGGGCAGGCTCCATTTCCTTCCAGGAAATACGGTGGATGCGGGATACATTACCCACCAGGAAGCCAATGCTGTAATTGTTGATTTCCGTCACGATGATATTGCGAGGCTCATCGGTGGTCTGGATATTCAGGCAACGCGGCAGATTTACCAAAGGAATGGCCTTGCCACGCAGGGTAAACAAACCATCCACGTAGGGATGGGCCTGTGGCATAGACGTCACTGGCACTCTGGTTATGACCTCGCGCACTTTGGCCACATTGATGCCATAGTTGACCTTGCCAATGCTGAACTCCACAATCTCAAATTCATTGGTACCCGTCTCCAGGAGGATTCCTTTCTTATCTCCGCTAGTCTCTGCTGCCATCAAATTCGCCCCCATATTATAAAATCACATGATAGATATCCCACCACAGCCAGAGCATCGACCTTCTTTCAGCCCCATGCCCTGCCCAAGAAGCAAATCCAGATACTTCATTTATCAAGAGTATTCGCCCCCAGCCACTAAAATCCTTCTAGCCCGAGAAAAAACTTCTTCACTCTTATGAAAAAAGACCGCGAAGCAGGTCTCCCCCCTTCACGGTCTCAAATGCATCTATTTACTTGGCCAGGCTTTTGGCTGCTTTGGCGATATTTTTCGCCGTAAGGCCGAACTGCTCCAGCAGCTCCCCTGCATCGCCAGAATGACCGAACTGGTCATTGGTGCCCAGGCGCTTCACCCGGACAGGCTGCTTTTCAGCCAGAAGGCCGCACACGGCTTCACCAAGGCCGCCGATGATATTGTGCTCCTCCACCGTCACGATAGCGCCGCAATCCTTGGCAGCAGCCAATACCATTTCCTCGTCCAGAGGCTTGATGGTGGGCATATTGATAACCCGGGCCTTGATGCCTTCCTTTTCCAGCAGCTCTGCCGCCTCAATGGCCTCAGGCACCAGAATGCCCGTGGCAATAATGGCCACATCCGTGCCCTCATGGACCAGCTCACCCTTGCCAATCTTGAACTTGTAGCTTTCCTCATGGTAAACAGGCACCGGGGAGCGTCCAAGGCGCAGGTACACAGGGCCTTCAAACTCATAGGCAGCCTTGATCATCTGGCGGGCCTCCACATCATCAGAGGGGCACATGACCGTCATGCCGGGAATGGAGCGCATCAGGGCAAAATCCTCACAGCACTGGTGGGAAGCCCCGTCCGCCCCTACGGAGATACCTCCATGGGTGGCACAGATTTTCACGTTCAGATGAGGATAACCAATGGTATTTCTCACCTGCTCAAAGGCACGGCCAGCTGCAAACATGGCAAAGGTGGACACAAAGGGAACCAGCCCCATGGTGGAAAGACCTGCTGCCACACCCACCATATTGGCCTCGGCTATGCCGCAGTCAAAGAATCTGTCCGGGTATTCCTTTTTGAAAACCGCCGTCTTGGTGGCACCTGCCAAGTCTGCATCCAGCACCACCACATCTTTGGTATCCTTGCCCAGTTCCAGCAGGGCCTTGCCGTAGCTGTCACGGGTTGCTATCTTCTTATCCTTGTTCATGCTGTCTTGCCTCCCAGTTCCTGCCGCAAATCCTCCAGCTCCTGCAAAGCCTGCTCCGTCTGCTCATCATTGGCAGCCTTGCCGTGCCAGCCTGCTTCGTTTTCCATAAAGGAAACGCCCTTGCCCTTGACGGTCTTCATGAGAATGACCGTGGGCTTCTCCTTGCCCTTATTGGCATGGAACCTTTCAAAGCCCTTCTCCAGCTCCTCAAAATCATGGCCATTCACCTTGATGACATCGCAGCCAAAAGCCTCGAACTTCTTGTCAAGGGGCTCTGTGTTCATTACGTCCTTGGTGGCACCGTCTATCTGCAAACCGTTCACATCCACGGCAATGCAGAAATTATCCAGCTTGTAGTGGGCAGCAAACATGACTGCCTCCCAGACCTGGCCCTCATCCAGTTCGCCATCACCCAGCAGGGTGTAGACATTGACGTCCTTCTTCAGGAACTTGGCCCCCTTGGCCATGCCTGCGGCGGTGGAAATACCCTGCCCCAGGGAGCCGGTGGACATATCCACCCCGGGAGTCATGTTCATATTGGGATGGCCCTGCAGCCTGGAATCCAGCTTTCTGAGGGTCAAGAGCTCCTCCACCGGGAAGAAGCCGCACCGGGCCAGAATGGAGTAGAGACCCGGGGCCACATGGCCTTTGGAAAGGACGAAGCGGTCCCTGTCCTCTGCCTTGGGGTTCTTTGGGTCCACCCTGATTTCCTTTTTATAAAGATAGGTGAAGTAATCTGCTGCCGAAAGACTTCCGCCGGGATGGCCGCTGCCTGCGGCATGGGTACTGCGGATAATATCCTTCCGCACTTCCACTGCCAGAAGCTCCAGAGCTTTTTTCTCCTCTGCTTTCATGATCATTCCTCCTGAATCTCAAGAATTTCATAGTTTAAGGACCGTCCCAGCCTTGCAGTCAGGAAGGGAACGGCCCTATGGACTTACTTATTGCTTATTTTATAAGATTGATGACGTTGCCAAGAATCGTGCCTACGACGCAGAAGTCAGCATCGCTGAAGGTGGTGTTGGCAAAGCCCAGGTTGCCCAGTACCGGCATGAGGAATACCGGCAGGAAGGTAATCAGGATACCGTGGCCCATGGCGCCGAAGATAGCACCGCGAAGGCCGCCGGTGGCGTTGCCGAAGACACCTGCCGTAGCACCACAGAAGAAGTGAGGCACTACGCTGGGCAGGATGATGGGCAGGGGGTTCACAGGGCTGTCCATAGCCAGGAGAACCATCATGCCGATAATGCCGCCCACGAAGCTGGACAGGAAGCCGATGAGCACAGCGTTGGGTGCATAAGGATAAACAACCGGGCAGTCAATTGCCGGCTTGGCATTGGGAACCAAAGTAGTAGCGATACCAGTGAAAGCAGGAACGATTTCTGCCAGGATCAGGCGGACACCAGCCAGGATGACGTATACGCCGCCGGCGAAGGTGATAGCCTGGATGATGGAGAACACCAGGAAGCTCTGACCGCCGCTGAGTTCCTTTTCCACGTACTCAGGACCGCAAGCCAAGGCCACGATCAGGAAGAGCACCAGCATAACCAGGGAGATGGCCAGGGAAGAGTCCCTGAGGAAAGCCAGGCCCTGGGGGAAGTTGATTTCCTCAGTGGTGTGCTCCTTATTGCCCACCAGCTTGCCAATCCAAGCGGCAAAGACATAACCAATGGTGCCGAAGTGACCGAAGGCCACATCATCACTGCCAGTGATTTTCTTCATGACAGGATGAGCAATAGCCGGGAACAAGGCCATGACAAAGCCCAGGATCACAGCGCCCAAAACCACCATGGAAGTGCCCTGGAAACCGCCTACCGTTAGGATAATGCCAATCATGCAGGCCATGTACAGAGTATGATGGCCCGTCAAGAAGATGAACTTCAGCGGAGTGAAGCGGGCAATGAGGATGTTGGCCAGCATACCAAAAGCCATGATAAGTGCAGTCTGAGTACCAAACTCCTCAAGAGCCATGCCCACGATGGCCTCATTGTGAGGCACAACGCCGTTGATACCGAAACCATACTGGAACATCTGACCGAAGAAACCGAGAGCTCCCACAGCCAGGCCAGCACCGCCGCCCAGGATGAGCACACCCATGACGGTCTTGATGGAGCCCTTCAGCACATCAGAAATCCCCTTCTTCTGCACCACCAGGCCGATAAATGATACCAAACCGATAAGGACGGCCGGTACGCTCAAAATATCCAGGATAAATTTCAACATTGACTAATCCTCCCCTAATCCCTAGAAAAATTATTTGTTGTTGAACTCTTCCACAGCAGCGGCAATCTTGTCCTTCATCTCTGCCTTGTCAATCATGTTGTTCAGGGAAACCACGATGCCCCCAAGACCTTCCAGCTGGGTGGCGATATCCCTGGTGCCTACATAGATGTCAGATTTGTTGCCGGAGGCAGAAGACAGGTCGCAATGGGAAACCTCTGCCTCTACGCCCAGTTCTGCCAGCACCTTCTTGATGTTCATTTCTATCATGAAGCTGCTACCCAAACCACTGCCACAACAAACCAAGATTTTCATGTCAATCCTCTCCCTTTCTCATTATATCCAAAGCTTCTTCAGCAGTTGCTGCTTTTTCAAATGCTTCCAGCTTATCGGAATCCATCAAAAATTCCGTCAGTGCTTCCAGCATTTTCACATGGCTCTTATCATCCGGGGTGGCCAAAGTAATGACCAGCTTCACAGGATCGTTGAGCTCGCTGCCAAACTCCACCGGCTCCTCCAGGGTCATCAGGGTCAGGCCTATGGCCTTGGCCCCGCATTCGGGGCGGGCATGGGCCAGCATGATGCCCGGGGCTATGACCATATAGGGCATTTCCCGGTGGTTCCTCTTGATGGCCTCCACATAGGAAGGCTCTATGACCTGCTCCGCCCCCTTGTCCAAAGCCTCCTGCCAATCCTCGCAGGAGACATTCAGCAGCACGTCTTCCTCATTCATAAAGGCTTCTAGCATATCTTCACATCCCTTGTATTATCCTGCCATTCCCTCAGATAGGAGAGAATCTTCTCCTTGCTGTGGCTGGCATGAAGGCGCTTCAGCGCCTGTTCATCGCTGAAAATGCTCCACAAATCCTCCAGAAGCCTTAAATGGGCCTTCTCGTCGGTAGTAGAAAAAGCAAAGAGCATATCCACCGGCCGGGGGTCCCTGTCCGTGCCGAAGGACACGGGCCGGGACAGGCGCAGGAAGCTTACCGCCACCTTGCTGACCCCGTCCTCATAGCGGGCATGGGGCATGGCCACTCCTGGACAAACCACGATGTAGGGCCCCATTTCCTTTACACAGGAAACCATGCGGTCCACATAATGGCCGCTCACTGCCCCGGCTTCCAGCAGCAGGCTGCCTGCCCGGCGCACCGCCTGCTCCCAGGTATCGGCCTGGTAATCCAGGTCTATCATCTGGGGCAGCAGCAGCTCCTGCAGCCCGGGCTGCACACTCTGCTGCAGGGGCAGGGCCGCAAATTTCTTGCTGTGGAAATACTCAATCTGGCTCTCGATAACCTTGATTTCCTCGGCGGTAGCAATGGGTGAAACCCGAAGCATGGCCACGTTCTCCAGTTCTAAAGGCACGGTGCTGATGACCATATCAATGTTCTCCAGGTTCTCATCCTCCAGCTTGTAGAAGGACACCACCTTTTCAATGTGGATATAGCGCAGATGGTTCTTCAAGGTCATGGCCAGAAGATTGGCTGTGCCTACCCCGTTGCCGCAGACCAGGAGCACCGCCAGCTTTTTGTTCTGGCGCATGCGCCGCCTTTCCACTGCCGCTCCCAAATGAATGGTCAGATAGCCGATTTCGTCCTCCGTAAAAGAGATGCCCACCCGCTCGCTGAGCTTCTCTGCCGCCTGCCGGGCATAGAGGTAAAGGGAACGGTACTGCTCCTGTATCTGCCCCAGCAGGGGGTTGGTCAGCACAATGCCGAACCGCGCCCTTTCAATGGCAGGCTGCAAATGCAGGGCCAGGTTGTAGATGAGTTCCTCATCATCCAGGTAAATATCCCCCAGCCAGACCTGGGCATATTCCACAAATTCCCGGGCCAGGGCCAAGGCTTTCACATTGACGTCCTTGGCTGTGTCGCTGCCTTCCTTGGCAGCAAAGACATAAATGCGGCTGTGGAGGAGCTCCCGTACCAGATACTGAATCTCCTCCTGCTTCGTAAAGCCCTCATGGTAGGCAGACATTTCCCTGGCAATCTCCGCTGCCAGCTGCTGCATGGCCTCCCCTTCGTCGGAGAGAAATTCAATTTCCTTTTCCTTCTCCACAGAAAAGCCCTGCTTGAGCCGCTTCAGCTGCACCGCCAGAGCGCAAATCATGCGGTTGGTGGAAGCGTCATTTTCCAGAATGCCGTGTTTCTTCATCATCTGGATGAAGCGCCCGGACATCTCAGCCACCGGCAGCTCCTCCGTGTAGTGCCGGAAAGGCTGCTGGGCTGAGTGCCCTGCCCCTTTGGCAAACTGCCGGAAGTCGTAATCTGCCTTGGCAAAGATGTGAATGAACATATCACGCACATCCTGCTCCCGGCCATGGGCCCAAATGCCGGCCCCACGCTTTGAGTCGTAAACCAGCCCCCGGCACTCCAGGGTTTCCTGCACGTTCTTCAGGTCCAGCAGCATGGTATTGCGGCTGATGTCCAGCTCCTCTGCCAGCTCATCAATGGACCTGACCCTCTCCAGAAGGGCCAGGATAATGCAATCCCGGCGTTCCTTGGGGCTGAGGGCCAGGCTTCCGGCCGACGTCCTCTCCTCCAGGCTTCCCTCCAGCCACACGCCCTTCCGGGCCTTGCGGCAGAGTTTCTGCCCCCTGGCTTCCAACTCCTCAGAGAGCGTATCCAGGTCATAATGGACGGTCCGCACAGAAACGTGCAGAAGCTCCGCCAGCTTATTCGTAGTGAGGGGTGCATCGGCACAGGTGGCCTGCAAGGCCTTGTACAGCTCCCGGCGTCTTTCTGCACTGTCCATCACTATCACCTCCAACTGACATAATTCATTATACTAAGGCAATAATCTTGCAACAAGCCCGAATGTTTGCATGATTATTCTTGCAAGGTTTTATTTCTTCTTGTTTTCCGCCTTCTACCAAGGCTTTTCAGACAGAAAGAACGGGCCTGTGAGGGGCACGACCGCCTCACAGGCCCTTGATGGATTCAGTCTTCTTTCTTTTCCGTCAGGTAGGTCCAGCCATCTTCTTCCCTGATGAGGCCTTCCTTCATAAGGTGTCCAAGAGCCCGCTTGAAAGCGGCCTTGCTGATGTGGAACTTGTCCTTGATGACCTCCGGGGAGGTCTTGTCGCTATAGGGCATGCGGCCCTCACGGCTCCTAAGCAGTTCCAGGATTCCCTCAGAATCCGTCACCAAGGCTTTTTCCTTTGCTTCACGCAGGGAGGCATTGAGCCTGCCATCATTCCTGATATAGGTAACACGGGCAGTGACCACCTCCCCCACCCGTGGGCGCACTGCCATTTCCTTATTGGCAATGAAGACGATATAGCGCTCCTGGGAAAAGAGAAAGGCCCCCGCATCGGTGAAGTTGTAGATGGCCCCTGTCACCAGGTCCCCCTTCTTCACCCCTTCGGCCGGACGGGAAGCCCGGCGCATTTCATCCTCCACTTCCATGGTGACAGCCAGGCGGCCGGACTTGTCGGTGTAGAGCTTAGCCCAGACCACTTCCCCCACCTGGGGACGCCCCCTCATGCCAGCATAGGGCATGAAGATGCCGCGCTCTGCTCCCACATCCAGGAAGGCGCCGTCACGGCTGGTGTTAATGACCTTCAGCCGGGCAATCTGCCCTTCCTTCATCTTGGGGGTTCTCATGCTGGCAGTGAGACGCCGCTTGGGGTCGAGGTAAAGGAAAACCTCTACCTCCTCACCCACCTGCACGGGACGTGTCTGCTGGGTGGCATGGAGCAGGATATCGTCAGAGGTATTCCCCGTCTCTGCATCCAGGAAAGCCCCCATTTCCCCCAGGCGCACCACCTTCAAAGTGGCCACGGTTCTGGGGCCGTATTTACGGCGGGGACGCTTCTCTGGGAAGCCTTCCCCTGTCTTGCGTTCCTTAAACATCATCAGTCCTCATAGGGGGTGAGGGGAGCCTCGCCCCACAGACGTTCCAGGGCGTAATACTCACGAGCCTCCTGGCGGAAGATGTGGGCTACCACATCGCCGTAATCCAAGAGCACCCACTCGCCCTCACGATAGCCTTCTTTATGGTTGAAGTGAATGCCCGCCTCATCCATTTTCTCCTCGATGTTGTCCGCAATGGCACGCACCTGGGTAGCGGTAGGGGCGGAGCAAACCATAAAGTAGTCAGTGGATGACATAAGGTTCTTCATATCCATGGTCACAATATCCCTGGCCTTCTTGTCGCTGGCAGCAGCGCAGATAGCCTGGCTCATTTCTTTCTCGGTCAATTTTTTTCCTCCTTGCTCTTATCGGTAGAACTTTCTCCTTGCTCTATATCACTGGGCCGGAAGAGCTCCTGCATTCTGTTTTGGATGGCAGCCCCGTCCGGTATCCAAAGATTATAGTCATTTTCTGCGGTGGTGCCGGGCAGCATGACGCTTACAGGCTGCTCGCTGCTGATGCCCCGAAGCACGTTGGCCAGATGGGCCGAGTCAAAGATCTCGGCGCTGGTCTCCACCTCATTCTTGAAAATATCTGCAATGGCCGGCAGCCTTGGGATTGTCTCAAACTGCAGGGCCTTGCTGTAAAGGGCCTTCACAAATTTTTGCTGGCGCTGCACCCTGCCCACATCACCAAGTTCCTCGCCACGGTAGCGGAGATAATGCAGGGATTTCTCCCCGTCCAAATGACGGTAGCCCTGCTCAAGGTGAATGGTCAGCCCCGCCTCAGGGTCCTCATAATCCATATTGGTCTCCACATATATATCAATGCCTCCCAGGGCATCAATAAAATGTGCAAAGGCCTGCATATCCATCACCACATACTGGTGGATGGAAATACCCAGCAGGTTGTTAACTTCCCTGACCATCAGAGGAGCCCCCCCTGCAGGATAGACATCGGCCAGTCTGGCCTGCACGTTGGCGGCAGGCACATCCACCAGCGTGTCCCTGGGGATATTGATAAAACGCACCCGCCCGGTGCCGTTGTCCGTGCTGACCACCAGAATGGTATCCGCCTTCTTTACTTTCAAGGGCACACCGTTGGCATCCACGGGAGGCTCCACATCGCCTGCGCCGTCATCCAAGCCCAGTATCAGCACATTGGTATAGCCATCGAAACGCGGGTCTACTGCACCTCGGCGGGCTTCCTGACGCTCCGTATAGCCGGCATACATTTGCTGATATTCACCGTAGAGGTGCTTGCCCCAATTCACCAGGGTAACACCAGTGAAAACAATGCCCGTCAGCACTGCCCCACCGATTATAACCAGGCAAAGCAGGCGAAATAGTGCCTTGCGGCGCCGTCTTGCCAGTGCCTTGCGCTTCTGGATAATATCACTGGGAATACCGGGCCTGCGCCTTGATTTCTCATCATTTTGACGGCCATTGCCGTCATTTCTCTTCATCAGCAGCTCATCCCCTGCCTGCTATCTTTAGTGGCTTGCGCCAAAAGTATTTCATTCCGTGCCAAAACCGTATCCGGATGCACCAGATGATTCTTCCTTACCACAAAAACAATGGACTCACTAAGGCCTGTCAGCATCATCTCGTCCAAGGAAGCATGCTCTGCCAAATAACGCAGATGCGCTGCCTCAGGATAATCCCTGGAGGGTTCTATCATATCCGCATACCAGATAATCTTGTCCAGGGGGGTCATATTTCCGCCCCCCACCGTATGACGGTAGATGGCCTGACATATCTCAGGATCATGAACCCCGTATACTTCCCCGACCCTGACAGCCCCTATATAAGCATGGAGCAGCAAGGGCATTGCTCTTTCAATCTCCCCCACCAGGATGCCCCGGGCTTCTGCCTCGGCCACCATATCCCCATTGGGGAACTCTCTGGCACAGTCATGAAGGAGTCCCGCAATGCGGGCCTTTTCCTCATCCACTCCAAAGCGACGGGCCATTTTCACCGCCGTATCCGCCACTCCCAAAGAATGACGATAGCGGCTGGGCTTCAATCTCTTTTCCAGCTCCGCCTTCATTTCTTCGTAGTTCATAACTGCCATCAGCTATACAGACCTTCCTTGTAGATATACGCTTCCGCTTCTGTTGTCACCAGGTACTTGATGGAACGCCCTTCGCTTACCCTCTGGCGGATATCAGTAGAGGAAATTTCCAGCTCCGGAGTAGGAAGCTCATGTATATGGCTGCTAACCAGCTCTGGACCAAACTCCCGACGCAGGCGCTCCAAATCCAGGGCACAGCCCTGCCGGGTAGCAGCGATAAAATGGCAGCTCCCCAGCAAAGACTCCGCCTCATGCCAGGTGGAAAGCTCATTGATGGCATCTGCCCCGGTAATGAAGTAGAACTCCGCCTCATGTCCATGCTCATCCTGCAATTGCCTAAGGGTATCCACGGAGTAGGAAGGGCCGGAACGCTGCAGCTCAATCCTGGACACAGTAAAGTGAGGATTGCCAGCCACCGCCATCTCCGTCATAAGGAGCCGGGCATAGGCAGGCGCCACTTTCCGTCCCTGTTTGTGGGGAGGCTGGGCTGCGGGAATGAAGATGACACGGTGGAGGCCAAACTGCTCCCGCACCGCCTCCGCCGTCAAGAGATGGCCCACATGGATGGGGTCAAAAGTGCCCCCCATCAAGCCGATTTTCTGCTTCATAACCCACCTCCTATGTACAATAATAACATAAACAGAGCACAGGTGAGTATTATCAGCAGCAACGCCTGCAGATAATCCTTAAAATCAAAAGCGCCCTTAGGAGTTTTCAGGTACTCCCTAAAGGCCCTGTACCAGTCAGCCAGTCTCACCCTCTGACCTGTCCTTCACCCATGATAAGGTACTTGGTGCTGGTCAGCTCCCGCAGGCCCATGGGGCCTCTGGCATGAAGCTTCTGGGTGCTGATGCCGATTTCTGCCCCAAAGCCAAACTCAAAGCCATCGGTAAAGCGGGTGGAGGCGTTCACATAAACTGCCGCCGCATCAACTTCCCTCTGGAAGCGGTTGGCATTTTCTAGATTCTTGGTAACAATGGACTCGGAATGTCCCGTATTGTAATGGTTGATATGCTCGATGGCCTCATCAAGACTCTCAACGACCTTCACGGAAAGAATCAGGTCGCCGTACTCCGTGGACCAGTCCTCTTCCGTAGCTTCCTTCATGTCCACCACAGCCCGGGCCTTGTCACAGCCCCGAAGCTCCACGCCCTTGGCCTCCATGGCATCTTTCAGCAGGGGCAGGAACTTCTCGGCGGCTCCTGCATGAACCAGCAGGGTCTCCATGGCATTGCACACAGAGGGACGGGAGGTCTTGGCATTGATGGCAATATTCAGAGCCATCTCCAAATCGGCACTTTCATCAACATAGGTATGACAAACCCCGGTGCCCGTCTCTATGACAGGCACGGAGCTGTTTTCCACGATATGCCGAATCAGCCCAGCGCCACCACGGGGGATAATCACATCAAGAATGCCGTTCAGATGGGTCATAGCGGTAACCGCCGCCCGGTCCGTATCCTCAACAAACTGAAGTGCCCCCTGGGGAATACCGGCCTCATAGGCAGCCTTGGCCAGAATGCGGCTGATGGCAGTATTGGAATGGATGGCCTCGGAGCCTCCTCTCAGGAGCACAGCATTGCCGGACTTCAGGCAAAGGCCTGCCGCATCTGCCGTCACATTGGGGCGGGCCTCATAAATGATGCCCACCAACCCCAGAGGTACCCGTACCTTGCGGATTTCCAGCCCATTTGGACGCCTGGTGCCGCAGTCGCACTCCGCCACCGGGTCAGGCAAAGAGGCAGTCTGACGCAAGCCCTCTGCCATCTGCTCAATGCGAGCCTCGGTAAGCTTCAGCCTGTCCAAATAGGAAGCCTTGGTGCCCTTGGCCTTGGCCGCCTCCATATCCTTAGCGTTAGCCTCCAGGATTTCCTGGCTATGGGCCAGCAATGCGTCAGCCATAGAGAGCAATGCCTTATCCTTTACGCTGCTGGAAAGCACACCCAAAGCTGCTGCCGCCTGCTTGGCCATTCTGGCCTTGTTCTTTACCACTGTCTCAATGCCTGCTGCCAACATCCTGATTCCCCCTGCCTCTTAAACCATCAAAACGAGATTATCCCTATGTATGACTTCTTCAGGTAAATCCTTAGTGTCAGTATCCGTTAAAAGCGCCTTGAAATCCTCGCTCCTGTGTCCTGCCAGCTTCCTGAGGATATCCGAACCGTAGCTCACCTGTCCCCGAGCAATCTCCCTGCCATCGGCAGAAAGCACCCGGACACTGCTGCCCGCCTGGAAATCCCCCTCGCAGGAGGTAACCCCTGCCGCCAACAAACTGGAGCCACGGGAAAGAGCCGCCTCGCAGCCCTTGTCCACAGTGATGTCGCCTGAGAGCCGCTTGCCAAAAGCCAGCCATCCCTTGCGCACCCGCAGGTGCTCCTCCTTGGCGGGGAAAACCGTGCCGATTTCTTCTCCATCAAGCACCTGCCGCAACACCTGCTGCCGTGCCCCGGGGGCAATCACCAGGGTAATGCCTGCACCACCCGCAATCTTGGCGGCTTCAATCTTAGTCATCATGCCCCCGGTCCCCAGCTTCGTGCCAGCGCCCCCAGCCAGGGCCTCGATTTCCGGGGTGATTTCCTTGATTTCCGAAATCAGCTTTGCCTCTGGGTTTGTATTGGGGTTGGCTGTGTAGACCCCTTCAATATCCGACAGGATGATCAGGGCATCAGCATCCACCAGCGCCGCCACCACCGCCGACAGGGTATCATTATCACCAATCTTGAACTCATCCACCGCTACAGCGTCATTCTCATTGATTACAGGGATAACTCCCATCTGGATAAGTGCCAGCAAGGCATTGCGGGAATGGGTGTACTGGCTGTGCCTCAGGGAATTCTCCCGGGTCAAGAGCACCTGGGCCGCCGTCTGCCCATACTCGGCAAAGAAGCGCTCATAGATGTGCATGAGCACCCCCTGCCCCACGGCAGCCAGCGCCTGCTTCCTGGGCAGTTCCGCCGGCTTTTCCGTCAGATTCATGCGCCCCAGCCCTGCCGCCATAGCCCCGGAAGTCACCAGTATCATTTCCTTGCCATCATTCTGCAGGTCAGCAATCTGGCGCACCAACCGCTCTATACTTTCATAGCTCAAACGGCCTGTGGCGTGAGTGAGGGAACTGGTCCCCACCTTCACTACAATGCGCTTGGCCTCTTTTAGCCTCTCCCTTGCAGTCATAGGAAACTCCTTATTTTGGCAGCTCAATCTTCGGCTTCTCAAAGTTGCGCTTAAAGAGCAACCCATTGCGCCCAATAACCTGTACCAGGTTAGCGTCAGCCCGCTCTGCCAGCAGTTCAATGGCATCTGCCGGCTCCTCCGGGGAATTCTGCAGCACCCGCACCTTGATGAGCTCCCTCTTCTTGATGGCTTCCCTGGCTGCCTGCACCACCGTGGGGGTGACACCTTCCTTGCCAATCTGCACAATGGGCTCCTCACTCATGCCCATGGAACGCAGGAAACTCTTCTGCTTGCCGGTCAATGAATTGCGAATCAAAAAACTTACCTCCGATATCTATTGAAAATTACTCTCTCCACTCAAACTCCATGGAGCCGATATGCACTGTGTCGCCCTCTTTGATGCCCCGGGCCTTGAGCTTTTCGTCAATGCCCTTGATGCGCCAGATGTACTGGAAGCGGCGCAGAGCCTCATCATTGAGGAAGTTGGTCATGGCCACCAGTTTCTCCAGGGCCTTACCGGACACCACGAAATCACCGGAAATATCACGCTTGATGGTAATCTTCTCCGGATCTTCCTTGTTCTCGTCGTAAACTTTGACCTCTTCCTCGGTCTCGATCTCCGGCACGTAGTTATCCAGCCACTCGCCCACATAGGAGATAAGCTCTGTCAGCCCCTCCCGGGTAGCAGCAGAAATAGCAAAGAGCTTCAGCCCTTCCTTCTCTGCCAGCTCCTTCAGACGGGGCAGATTCTCCTGAGCCTCGGGCAGATCCATCTTGTTGGCCACCAGGATCTGGGTACGGCGGGCAATCTTCTCGCTGTACTTCTTCAGCTCCACATTGATCTTGTAATAATCCTCCACAGGATCACGGCCCTCCAGGCCGGAAGCATCCACAATGTGCAGGATCAGTTTCGTACGCTCCACATGGCGCAGGAAGTCATGCCCCAGGCCCACGCCATCAGCGGCACCTTCGATAAGCCCCGGAATGTCCGCCATGACAAAGCTCTTCTCATAATCCGTCTTCACCACGCCCAGCACAGGGGTAATGGTGGTGAAGTGATACTCCGCAATCTCGGGACGAGCAGCTGAGCAGCTGGCCACGAGGCTACTTTTGCCCACGCTGGGATAGCCCACCAGGCCCACATCGGCCAGCAGTTTCAGCTCCAAAATCAGGTTCTTGCTCTCACCGGGCTCGCCGAACTCAGCAAAAGTCGGGGCACGATTGGCAGAGTTGGCAAATTTTGCATTGCCGCGGCCGCCACGGCCGCCCTTGGCCACCACCGCCTGCTGGCCAATTTCTGTCAGGTCGGCCAACACCTCGCCTGTGGCCTCATCCTTCACAATGGTGCCTGCCGGCACCTTCACATAGCAGGCCGGAGCATTGGCTCCATACTGATTCTTGATATCACCATTCTCACCATTATCTGCCTTGAACTTCCTGTGGTAGCGGAAATCCAGCAGATTATTCATGTTCTGGTCCACGATTAAAATCACGTCACCGCCGCGGCCGCCGTCGCCGCCGGCAGGGCCTCCCTTGGGCACGAACTTCTCACGACGAAAGGCGCTCTTGCCATGGCCCCCGTCCCCGGCCTTGACTATGACCTTGGTTCTGTCTATGAACTGCATATATCCTCCTTAAAAACAATACAACTTGCTTGTCAAAAATGAAAAGCCGGCGTTGCGATGAACACCGGCTTTTCATTCCTGACAACGCAACCTAACGCCGTATAATTTTCCAATATAAAGAAAGAATACCTGCGCTGAAAACCCGCGCAGGTACCCCCTAATTTTAGATTACATAGCTTCCTCAGCAGTGTAAACGCTGATCTGGCGCTGGTAACGACCCTTGCGCTCGATGGCAACCTTGCCGGCTACCTTGGCGAACAGGGTGTCGTCCTTGCCAATGCCAACGTTGTGACCCGGATGGAAGTGCGTGCCACGCTGACGAACCAGGATGCTGCCTGCGGACACATGAGTGCCAGCATGCTCCTTCACGCCAAGGCGCTTGGACTCACTGTCACGACCGTTACGGGTGGAGCTAACGCCCTTCTTGTGAGCGAACAGCTGTAAGTCAAAAGTAAACATGTAGTTCACCTCCATTGCTTGAAAGGCTTGCGTTCATAACCTTTCATTGATGCGAACTGCTTGGGGGCTGATTTTTGCGATTTCTGTCAGCCCGAAAAGCATGGGCTGCAGAACAGCCTCTGTGAGATCATCGGGATCACCCTTGAGCTTCATCGAAAGTTTACCACTCGCGACCTCATAGTCTACCTCGCGATGCAGATACTCTCCTATACCCCAAAGGGCGGACTGGGCAAGAGATGACACCCCTGCACAAACAATATCCTCGCCGCGATTCGCCGTGCCGCTGTGACCCGTGACCTCATAGCCGGATATTTTCCCATTTTTTTTGAGGATCTCTACCTTAATCACTTGTGATTAAGCCTCGATCTTCTCGATGACAACCTTCGTGAACGGCTGACGATGACCCTGACGACGACGATAGTTGGACTTCGCCTTGTACTTGAAGACCAGAATCTTGCGGTCCTTGCCCTGAGCCTCGACCTTAGCCGTAACCTTGGCACCCTCAACAACCGGCTTGCCGACCTTGACGTCGCCGTCGTTCACCACTGCCAGAACCTGGTCGAAGACAACTGCTTCGCCCTCAGCCTGAGCCAGCTTCTCAACGGTGATGACATCGCCCTCGGAAACCTTGTACTGCTTGCCACCAGTCTTGATAATTGCGTACATGAAAACACCTCCCTGATAGTTACTCGCCAGCTTCGGTACAGCCAAAGGCTGATTTCACTTGCAAAACCTGCACTGCGCGGTTGGGGAAGGACGCCTGAGCGCCCTTTGGAATGCTCTGCGCATTCACTAGCAAAGCTTATCATAGAAAAGGCCCTGCTGTCAACAGCAGAGCCAATGAAAATTTTATGCTTTTTAGGAACGCATGACCAGGTTCACCACGAAGGCGATGCTCACCAGCCACATGATCCAGCTGACATCCTTGTGCTTGCCAGCGCAGGCCTTCAGGATAGCGTAGCTCACGAAACCGAAGGCAAAGCCGTTGGCGATGGAAGAAGTCATGGGCATCATCATGATGGTCAGGAAGGCGGGCAGGGCCACGGTGTAATCCTGCCAGTTGATCTTGCCCACATCAGCCATCATCATAGCACCAACCAGGATCAGAGCGGGAGTGGTAGCAAAGCCCGGCACCAGACCAATCAGCGGTGCAAAGGCCAAAGACACCAGGAACAGCAGGGCTACCGTCACAGCGGTAAGACCCGTCCTGCCGCCGGCGGCCACGCCTGCAGCACTCTCTATATAGGAAGTAACCGTAGAAGTACCGAACACAGCGGAAGCCATAGTGCCCACAGCGTCGGTGGTGAGGGCCCGGTCGATGTTCTCAATCTGGCCGTCCGGCTTCACCATCTTGGCCTTGCTGGTAAGACCAATCAAAGTACCCATGTTATCGAAAAGCTCAACCACCGTAAAGGTGAAGATGATGGACACAATACCGTAGTTCCAAGCACCCATCAAATCCAGCTGGCCAAAGGTAGCCCCCATGCTGGGAACGCTGGTGCTGATGATATCAGCAAAGCTCTGGGGCGCCGGAGTGTAGCCCAGCACCATGGCCAGAATGGTAGTCACCGCAATACCGATGAGAATGGACCCCTGCACATTGCGAGCCATAAGGGCTGCCGTCAGCAGCAGGCTGAACAGGGAAAGCATGGTAGTCGGAGCCACCACGGAGCCCAAAGTAATGAAAGTAGCGGAATCAGCCACGATGAGGCCGGAGCCCTTGAGGCCGATGAAGGCGATGAAGGTACCGATACCCACGCCGATAGCCGTCTTCAGGTCAGCAGGCACTGCATTGATGATGGCCTGGCGGATACCTCCCAGCGTCAAGATGAAGAACACCACACCGGAGAAGAACACGGCACCAAGAGCCACCGTCCAGTGAAGATGCAGCACACCCACCACGTAGAAGGCAAAGAAAGCATTCAGGCCCATGCCCGGTGCCAAAGCCACGGGATAGTTAGCAAAGACGCCCATCATGGTAGTGGCCAAAGCCGCAATCCAGATGGTAGAAGCAACTGCTGCTTCCTTGGGAATACCGGCCTCGGCCAGGATATTGGGGTTGACGAACATGATATAGGCCAGGGCGATGAAGGTGGTGAAGCCAGCTATCATCTCTGTCCTGATGGAGCTTCCCTTCTCCCTGATCTTAAAGAACTTCTCAATGAAATTTGGCTGCCCTGCCGACTGCTTCATTTCAGCTTGCATACGAAAAATTTCCTCCTATAGCCTTGGGCGGTTTACGGCCGCCTGGTAGAAACGCCCGCACCATATCTGCGAGCTTATACAGTAATAACGACATCGATTAGGGTATCATGAAAGTGGACATAAGTCAATTTGATATTCCAATGAAAATTTTCTTGCAATAAAGCGTTCAGGGGCACAGGCATAGCAATGCTTCACTTGGGCTTTTGCCTGTGGCAAAAGCCCGCACGGTCATGCTATACCTGTGCCCCTTACTTGTTTTTACTTCTTCATATCCGCCACAGCAGCAAAGGCCTTGCCTGCCGCCTCGATGGTACGGTCAATGTCTTCCTCACTATGCGCCCCGCTCATGAACAAAGTTTCAAACTGAGAGGGTGCCAGATAGATGCCCTGCTCCAGCATGGCCTTGAACCAGACCTTGAAGGCTTCCTGGTCGGCAGCCTCCGCATCGGCGTAGTCATAGACTTCCTGCTCGCTGAAAAAAATGCCGAACATAGAACCGGCCTGATGGGCCTGAATGGCAACTCCTGCTTCCTTTGCCTTCTCCTGCCATCCCAGCAGCAGCTTCTTGGTCTTCAAGGTGAGCTTTCTGCTATAGTCCGGCTCCCCTGCTTCCGGCTCGGCAGTAATGATTTTCAGAGTCTCCAGACCAGCCGTCATAGCCAGAGGATTGCCGGAGAGGGTTCCGGCCTGGTACACAGGGCCGGAAGGAGCAACCTTAGCCATGATTTCCCGCTTGCCGCCGTAGGCTGCCACCGGCAGTCCGCCACCGATAATCTTGCCCAGGCAGGTGAGGTCAGGCACAATGCCATAGGCCGCCTGAGCCCCACCCAGGGAGGCACGGAAACCGCACATGACCTCGTCGAAAATCAACAGGGCGCCGTGCTCCTCCGTGAGTTTCCGCAAAAGGCGCAGATAGCCCTGCTTGGGTGGGATGCAGCCCATATTGCCGGCCACCGGCTCCACGATGACAGCGGCAATCTCATCGCCACACTTTTCCATGATTTTCTTGAAAGCCTCTTCGTCATTGTAAGGAATGGCAATGGTATCTGCCGCCGTGCCCTTGGTGACACCGGGAGAGCTGGGCACGCCGAAGGTAGCCATGCCGCTGCCGGCGCTGACCAGCAGGCTGTCGCTGTGGCCGTGGTAGCAGCCGATAAACTTGAGGATTTTCTCCCTGCCCGTATAGCCTCTGGCCAGGCGCAGGGCGCTCATGGTGGCCTCGGTGCCGGAGTTCACCATGCGGAGCATTTCCATAGAGGGATAGACGGACTGCACCAGCTTGGCCAGCTCGCTTTCTATCAGGGTAGGCGCGCCGTAGCTGGTGCCCCGGGCAGCAGCCTCCTGCAGGGCCTTCACCACCCGGGGATGGGCATGTCCCACCACCATGGGGCCCCAGGAGCCCACGTAATCTATATACTCGTTGCCGTCAATATCGTATATCTTGTCCCCCTCCGCCCGGGCGATAAAGGGAGGGTTGCAGTCCACACTCCTGTAGGAGCGCACAGGGCTGTTCACCCCGCCGGGCATCAGGTTCTTTGCTTCCTCAAAAGCCTCAAGAGATTTGGACAGATTAAGCATCAGTAGACTACTCCTTCCTCCAGCCAGCGAGCAGCATCAAGGGCATGATAGGTGATGATCATTTCCGCCCCTGCCCGCTTCATGCAGTTCAGGGACTCCAGCACAATGCGTGGCTCATCAATCCAGCCATTGGCGGCAGCCGCCTTCACCATGGCATACTCGCCGCTGACATTGTAGGTGACCAGAGGCAGGTCGCACTTCTCCTTGGCCTCTTTCACAATGTCCAGGTACGCCAGAGCAGGCTTCACGATAATCATGTCTGCTCCCTCGGCCATATCCAGAGTCAGTTCCTTCATGGCCTCACGACGGTTGGCCGGGTCCATCTGATACTGGCGGCGGTCACCGAACTGGGGAGCGCTGGGGCCGTAGTAGCCGGAGGCGTACTTGATGGCATAGCTCATGATGGCGGTGTTGATATGGCCCTTTTCATCCAGAGCCTCACGGATAGCCGCCACCCTGCCGTCCATCATGTCAGAAGGCGCCACGATATCTGCCCCGGCCTCAGCCTGGCTCACCGCAACCTTCTGCAAATGCTTCAGAGTAGCATCATTATCCACATAATGGCCGCAAAGCTCCCCGCAATGGCCGTGGCTGGTATACTCGCAAAGGCACACATCGCCGATGATTACCAGTTCCGGCACCTCCTGCTTGATAGCCACGATAGCCCGCTGCACAGGGCTCTTCATATCCCAGGCAGAGGAACCAATCTCGTCCTTGTACTCGGGAATGCCGAAGACCTCCACCGCAGGAATCCCCAAAGAGGCCACTAATTTAGCCTCCTCCACGGCCTGATCCACCGACAAATGGTAGCAGCCGGGCATGGAGGGAATCTCCTCCCGCACGTTGGTGCCGGGCACCAGGAACAGGGGATAGATGAAATCCTTTACAGAAAGGCTGGTCTCCCGGACCATGGCCCGAAGGTTCTTGGAAATGCGCATACGCCGTGGGCGCAGTACCTGATTGAGCATA
>CAJOIN010000057.1 GCA_905234515.1 uncultured Selenomonas sp. | reverse complement strand
ATAGTCAAGCGTTTTTTGCAGGGACTCCATATTTTCCACATTCAGGCTGGTAATAGCCTTGTCAATGCGGCGGTTGAAACCGCAGAGAGTCTTGCCGGGGCCGGCCTCCACAAATGTGTCAGCGCCGAATTCCTGCATGGTCTTCACGCAGTCAATCCACTTCACGGGATGGTCAGCCTGCTTCACCAGGTTCTCCTTGATTTCGGCAGCCTTGGTCTGGAGCCTCCCGGTATAGTTAGCCACAACCGGGAAAGCTGCATCATGGAGGGTCACCTTATCAAGTTCAGCAGCCAGCTTCACAGCTGCAGGCTGCATAAGCGTGCTGTGGAAAGGTGCAGAAACGGGCAGGATAACTGCCTTCTTGGCACCAGCTTCCTTCAGGGCCTCCACGGCTGCCTCAACACCTGCAGTGGTGCCAGCAATAACGGTCTGGCCGGGACAGTTGAAATTAACAGCCTGGACTGCGCCCTTGGCGGCAGATGCCTTCTCGCAGGCATCTACGATAACCTCATCGGAAAGACCGATGATGGCTGCCATACCGCCCTCACCTACAGGTACAGCCTCCTGCATGAACTGGCCGCGCTTGTGCACCAGCACTACAGCGTCCTGGAAAGAAAGGACACCGGCTGCCACCAGGGCGGAATACTCGCCCAGGCTGTGGCCGCCAGCCACCTCGGGCTGGATGCCGTTTTCCTTCAACACCTCACCCGCAATAACGCTCACGGTGAGGATGGCCGGCTGGGTGTTGGCGGTGAGCTTCAGGTCCTCGGCGGGACCTTCAAAGCACATATTCATAATGGAGTAGCCAAGGGCCTCATCGGCCTCTTTGAAGAGTTTCTTGGCCACATCATAATTGTCATAGAAATCCTTGCCCATGCCTACAGCCTGGGCACCCTGACCCGGAAATACAAATGCCAGTTTATTCAAAGCAATGCCTCCTTATTTACAGGTTTCCTGAATGCCGGTAATAACGCCAGGAAGACCATTTACAATATCTTCGATAATGGCTTTCACAGGCTTGATGTCGCTGAGCATGCCGGAAATCTCACCAATCATGACAGAGCCGTTCTCCACGTCACCCTCATGGGTAGCGCGGTGGAGGCTGCCTGCCCCGAGTTTCTCCAGCTCTTCAGCAGAAGCGCCGTTTGCTTCCATTTCCTGATACTTGCGGGTAAGCTTGTTGCCAATGGTGCGCACCGGATGGCCCAAAGTAGTGCCAGTGACCACCGTGGAGCGGTCCTTGGCCTTCAGCACCAGCTCTTTGTAATTGGGATGGGCAATGCACTCCTCAGAAAGGACAAAACGGGAGCCCATCTGAATAGCCTGTGCACCCAAAGCAAAGGCTGCAGCCATACCACGGGAATCACCGATGCCGCCAGCACCGATAACAGGCACATCAACGGCATCCACTACCTGGGGCAGCAGGGCCATGGTGGTGATTTCACCAATATGGCCGCCGGACTCGGTGCCCTCGGCAATGACAGCGTCAGCGCCAGAGCGCACCAAACGCTTGGCCAGGGCCACGGAAGCCACCACAGGGATAACCTTGGTACCAATTTCCTTCAAGGCCGGCATATACTCGCCAGGATTGCCGGCACCGGTGGTGATGACGGACACACGCTCGTCAATGACCACCTGCATGACCTCCTTAACGAAGGGGCTCATGAGCATAATATTCACGCCAAAGGGCTTATCCGTCCAGCCCTTGCACTTCTGAATCTCAGCACGGAGGACATCCGGCGGCATATGGCCGGCACCGATAATGCCAAGGCCCCCTGCATTGGATACAGCCGAAGCCAGTTCAGCCGTACCAATCCAGGCCATGCCACCCTGGAAAATCGGGTACTTTATGTTGAGTAACTTACAAATTGCATTGTTTTCAAACATCAATCGTTATCCTCCTTAGAGCCGTCACTTACCAGTTGCTCCTCTTCCTGGAGTGCCTCCTGGATATGGGTGAGGACGCTCCCCTCTACATAGTCTTTTGCCACGCCGATAGCGCTGCAGATGGCCTTGGCATTGGAAGAACCGTGGCTGATAAGGCAGCAGCCGTTGACACCCAAAAGGGGCGCACCGCCATACTCACTGGCATCCAGCTTCTTGCCCAGCTTCTTCAGCGTGGGCATCAGCAGCAGAGCTCCCAGTTTAGGCAGGATGCCGCCTTCCTTTACTGCTTCCTTAATCAGTTTCATAATGGTCTTAGCCAGACCCTCACCAAATTTTAGCACAACATTGCCAACAAATCCATCACAAATTACGACATCGAAATTCCCTTTGGGAATATCCCTGCCTTCTGCATTGCCCTGGAAATTGATGGTGTGCATGGTCTTCAATATCTGGTAAGTAGCCTTGGCCTGCTCGTTGCCCTTGGTTTCTTCTTCGCCGATATTCAAGAGGCCCACCCGGGGACTCTTTCTGCCAAATACGTACTCAGCATAGATGGACCCCATGATGCCGCTCTGCACCAGATGCTCCGGCTTGGAGTCTACATTGGCCCCGGAATCCAGGAGAAGCGTCACGCCCTTCGGTGTGGGCATGGGCGTAGCAATAGTAGGACGGCCTATCCCCTTGATGCGGCGAAGGATCAGCTGGGCTGCCGTAACCGCCGCCCCTGTGCTGCCTGCGGACAGCACCGCATCACACTCTCCGTCCTTTACCAGGCGGGTTGCCACCACCACCGAAGCGTCCTTCTTGGTACGCACTGCATCAGCTGGATGTTCATCCATTTCAATGACCTGTGTGGTGTGATGGATGGTAATACCTAAATCCTCCCATCCCTTTTCCCGTTGCAAAACCTCGCGAATGCGTGGCTCATCACCTACCAGCACAATCTCGCACCGATATTTCCTGGCCGCACGGACCGCACCAAACACCACCTGTTCTGGTGCATAGTCCCCGCCCATGGCATCGACTGCAATCTTCACGCTGCTGCCTCCCAATAAAAAAATATCTACTAATTAATATCTTAAGATCCAGTAATCAGGGATGAGTCCCATCACTCTCCCCATGATACCATTATAAACTTTGCCCTGAAAACTTCCTGACTCTCGTTCCTGGTCTTGACCCAGACAAAGTACTTATTGCCCCGAACCCGTACAATCTCTGCCTTGGCAATAAGTTTCTCTCCCACGTGGACAGGCACCTTGTACTTGACGTTGGCCACTCCTGTCACTGCCATGGGTGCATCTATAACCGCAATGGCCAGGGAGTTGGCTTGGGAGAACATGTACTGGCCCTTGGCAATCTGGGTTTTGGCAAAAACCATATCCTCAGTGATCCGCAAAAGGGAAATCCCTGAGTGTCCCAACTCCAAATCAATGAGCTCACCTACCACCTCGCCGCTGCGGAGAGCCTTCACCTTATTCTGGGCCGTCTCTGCCATCTTGCGGATGCGCCCCCGCAGTTCGGGTATCCCCAGCTCCAGCCGGTCCAGCCTGATGGTCTGCACGCTCACTGCCAAATTCTTAGCCAGCTCTTCATCGGTCAGGAAAGGTTTTTCCTTCACCTGGGACAGCAAAAGCTGCTGGCGTTCCTTCTTCTTAACTCTCGCCATGTTCTCACCTCCTGTCAATTTAGTACCTGCTTCTACTATCTCATATAATGGACTATTATAACGCCATTGTTCAGGTTTTGCAACAAGCAAAACCTTCCTATTTGCGTTTCAGTAAAGCATTTTTATTGCTTTACTATAATGTGTATGTCCTAAAAAAGCAAGGGTCATGTGTCACGAAAAATAAACTTGTGCCCTTGTACGCCCTTAAAGGACAGGTTGTAACATATAGACAAGCCTTCACCTTATATTAAAGAAGGCAACAAAAAAGCAGGACCCATAGTCCTGCTTGATTTCATAGCCTTACTCAGCGGCTGCGATGACCTCTTTGCCATCATAGTAGCCACACTCAGTGCACACATGGTGCGGCATCTTGGGCTCGTGGCACTGGGGGCAAGAAACGAAGCCGGGAGCCTCGAGCTTCCAGTTGGCACGGCGGCTGTCACGGCGAGCCTTGGACATTTTACGCTTTGGAACTGCCATGTCGGATACACCTCCTTCAAGGTATCTATCATTCTTCCTTATCTATCAGCTGCTGTAATGCTGCCAGGCGCGGGTCAGGGACAAAGCGGTCACAGCCGCAATCCCCTTCATTCAAGTCATGTCCACAAACCGGACAAAGACCCTTGCAGTCGGGCTTGCAAAGATTGCTGAGTGACTGGGAAGCCAGCAGGATATCACGTACCATGTCCGTGATGTCCAGCGTCTCCCCATCGAAGACGTAAAACTCCCCATCACCGGTTTCTCCCCGGCGATACTCCTCTTCAAACTCGTGCTCCTGCTCCTGCTGGCAGGCTTTCTGGCAACGGTCACAATCAAAGCTTTTCACCGCCTTGATAGTTCCAGAAACACGATAACAGACGCCCGTATAGACCAAGGTGCCCTGAACACTTATTTCTCCCGGGAAGGAGAAACCAGCCTCAGCTGCTCCCAGCTCATCTGCGGTCGTCTGATAGGCGAAGGGAATCTCCTGGCCCAGGTTTCCTGTCGCCTCAGCAATACTCATTTTCATCATTTCAGCATCAACCTCAATACATTATAGCGACCGCCCCCTGCTTTGTCAAGCACCTGGTATCAGTCACCCAGGCGGGCATCGAAGGCCTTCATGGCCTCCTGCTGCACGATTTTCAGGGGTACTTTCTTCTCCCGGGCCACCCGGCAGCAATCCTCATACTCCGGAGCCACATTGACAATGTGCCCCCCATAGGCGCTGACCTTGCAGGCAATCTCCCCATACCTGGTCTCCACTTTCGCCATGTGGCGGTCAGCCTCCAGCCGCTCCTCTATATGGCGCACCCGAATGCCAATAGTGGTAGTCTCCCGAAAAATAATCAGGGCACAGGCTTCCTTATCCCACTCTTTCACCAGCACAGAGAGCATCTGGGCGGGACGGTTTTTCTTCATATAAATAGGAGTGACCCACACATCCCTGGCCCCTGCCTCAAAAAGGCGGTCATACAGATAACCGTAAATCTGGGGATTCATATCATCTATATTGGCTTCCAAAAGCAGATAGCTCTCAGACTCCTTGCCTGTTCTCTCCCTCATGGTCAAATCCCTTACTCATCCAGGGGCTGGGGAGCCGCTGCCGGATGGTTGTTGGCCGGACGGGGCTGATTCATCTGGCTCTTAGCCTGCTGCAGCACTGTCAAAGCCTGCTGGAGGCCGCCCTCAGCCTGGCGCACCCCCTGAAAGGTGCTGCTCACATGGGCGATAAGCTGGTCAAATACCTGATTGGCATAGCTGTCCGCATCGTTCTGCAGCTGGGTGGCCTGAGCCTGAGTGCGTTCCATGAGCTCCTGAGCCTGGGACTGGGCCTGCTCCAACAGAGTATTGGCCTTCTCCTGATTCTCAGTCACCATAGCCTCAGACTGGGTACGGGCCTCCGTCATGATTTTCTCCGCTTCCTCACGGGAATTCCTGACAATCTCCTGCTGGTCTGTAATGCGCTGGGCATACTTCTTGGCCTCTTCCACAATGGCGTCGGCTTCCTTGCGTGCCTCTTCCAGGATTCTTTCCTTATTGGCCATGATTTCATGGGCCTCGTTCAGCTCATTGGGCAAATCATGGCGAAGCTCATCCACATAATGGATAAGCTCACTGTCACTGACCAGCGTCTTCTCCGTAAAAGGCACATGCTGAGCGCCTACCACCAGGTTTTCAAGTTTATCCAAGCTTTCAAGTACTGACATAGCCTTTGCTCCCTTTCTTTTCCCTATCTAATTGCCTCGAAATTATCCAAAGCTAACCTCTTATCACATTTTCTCGCCATGATGTCTGCCTATGGCCTTGGCCACACACTCAGGCACCAATCCCTCAATGCTGCTGCCAAACCGCACCAGTTCCCGCACCCCGGAGGAACTCACAAAGGAATACTCTGGTCGCGTGAGCAGGAACACCGTATCTATCCGGCTGTCCAGATGCCTCAGCATATAAGCCTCATTCTGCTCGTATTCCAGGTCCTTGACAGAACGAATGCCCCGCACTATGACATGAGCATCATGCTGCTCCATGTACCTGGACACCAGTCCCGAAAAGGCATCCACCTTTACGTTGGGCAGATGCTGCACCGCTTCCCTGATCAGGGCCGTGCGCTCCTCCACCGGCAAAAAAGGCGTCTTCGTCACGTTGTTGAAAACACAGACAATCAACTCGTCAAACATGCTGCTGGCCCGCTCAAAAATATCTATGTGTCCGCAGGTCACGGGGTCAAAGCTCCCCGAGCAGATAGCTCTTCTCACTTCTCCGCCTCCTCACAGGCATCAAGATATTCACCCCACTGAAAAAAACTCAGCTGGGTGGTGTGACCATAGTTCTTGTTTAAAACCCTGCGCAACCTTTGCAGCTCCGGCAGGTCATTTTCATCGGCTCCATGTTCCACCACCAAAATACCCTCTGGGGAAAGAACCTGGGATTCATCCAAATATTTCAAGACTTTCTCCCACAATCCCCGATGATAAGGCGGATCACAGAAAATCAGGCTGAAACGCTGTCCCCGGGCCTCCAGTCTTGCCAGGACACTACCAGCATCCCCTCCCATAATCTCCGTCCTGTCTGCCAGGCGGGTATGGGCAGCGTTCTCACGCATCAAAGGCGCAGTGGCCTTATCCACCAGCACTGCCCGGGCAGCGCCCCTGGACAACGCCTCCAGCCCCAAATTACCTGTGCCTGCAAAAATATCCAGCACAGCACGGCCCTGAACCATCTGGCCAAGGATATTGAAAAGGGATTCCTTTATCCTGTCTGCCGTAGGTCTGGTATCCTGTCCCTTTGGTGTTTTCAGGCGCGCCCCCTTGGCGCTTCCCGTGATAATGCGCATGCTCACAGCTCCATCCAGGCCGGTTCCCCCTTGGGGGCAGCCAATCCTAACTCATACAGGGTTTATTTTACCATATTTTTCCATTTTCGTGAACATCCCCATGGTATAATAGTTGGCATAATAGCATGTATACGAAAATTAGCAAAGGAGCCTTGCCTTGCCTGACATAAAAAAAACTGCCATAGCCCTGGCCCTGCTGATACTGGCCTTCAGCCTGCTGCTCTGGCACCTGCGCCAGCCTGCCCCCCAGGGACGTCCCCTGCCTCTGCCCCAGACGGCCCCGTCTGCTGCCACTGTCACCCTTGTCCCTCTGGACAGCCGCCCACCCTGCCGTCAATTTGTCATCAATGGGGGCAAAATTGCCAACATAAATGTTATCACGCCCCCCACAGAGCTGCAGGATTACTATTCCCTGCCTGGCAACACCGCCGGCATGCGCAGCTGGCTGCAGGAAAACCTGCCGGACTCTGCCGCTGCCATCGTTTCCGTGGACCAGCTTCTCTACGGCGGCCTGATAGCAGCCAGGGAAAAATCAGTCAGCCACACAGATGTCGATGAACTTGTTTCCTATTTGCGTGGGCTTCATCAATCCCATCCCCAGATTCCCCTCTACGCTTTTTCCATTCTCCCCCGCATGGTTCCCCAGGACAGCATTGACGGCTACCAGGAGAGAAAAGACCTGATAGCCTACTCCCGGCTGGCAGGGAAAAAAGCGGCAGGACTGCCTGTAGACGAGGCAGAACTGCAGCGTCTGCAGGCAGCCATTCCCTCTGAAAGCCTCGCTGCCTATCTGGCCAATTTTCAAGAAAATGAATACCTGAACCAAAAGCTCATCGACCTTGCCAAAGAAGGAGTGCTGGAACAGCTGGTACTCGGGCAGGACGATGGCGAAGCCTACAGCATACCCAATATCGAAAAAAGTGCCCTCTCAGGCTACATCAAGGCAAAAGGCCTGGACAGCCACAAGGTCTTCCTCACCCACGGGGCAGATGAAATAGCCCTGACCCTGCTGGCGGAAATACGGAACCGGCGGACAGGCTATACCCCAAAAGTTTATCTTGATTATCACACTCCCCATACGGCCCAGAAAATCCTGCCCTATATGGCCGTGGACATGGAAGACACCGCCCGGGAAAAATTGACCCTGCTGGGAGCAAAGGAAACTGCTGCCCCAGAGGAAGCAGACCTTATCCTCTTCATGTCAGCAGGTGACAAAGAGGAAGATACCCTGGGAGCCAGGGCTTCCAGCCTGGCCAGACTCCAGTCATATCGCGGACAGGGCAAGGAAATCGCCCTGGTGGACCTAAGCCAGCACTTTGAGGCCAGCGAGTGCCTGCTGCCCTATCTGCTGGAGGAAGATTTCCCCGTCAGCAGCCTGGCCGCCTACTCTGGCTGGAACACCGCCAGCAATTCCATAGGCACCGCCCTGGCCGAAGCCAGCCTATACCTTGCCGCCCTCTCCTCCAGCACCAGTGAGGACGACGCCCTGCAGGCGGCTTATGCCCAAAGCGCCTTCCTTCAGGGCAGGATAATGGAGGACTACTTCTACCTGAAGCAGGATATCGACGGTGTCAACCACAGCCTGAAAAAAATCGGCTGCCTGAACACCGCCGACCTGGATTTGGATGGAGCACAACTACCTCTACGCCACCGCTCTCTTGCAAAAATCAATGCAAAATCATCTGGAACTTTACCGTAATACCACCTCCGCCCGCCTGCCCTATAAGGTGAAATGGAAAGAGGGAGAGCTAAAGCTCTCCCTCCACAATCTGAAAATAGACGTTTCCTTCCCCTGGCCAAGGACCTTTGAGGTCAATTTAATGACCTATCCGGAACTTTACCAAGAACTATAAGGAAAGTCTTTTTGAAAAAACTCTCCTTATTTTATCTTCACCAATTCATACTCCCTGGAGCCCAAGCCGATTTTTTCGGCGTGCTCCAGGGTTTCTTTCCAATGGACGTTGGGATTGCTGTCCAGGAAGTGGTCATGGTGACACTGCCAATCGGGCTTAGCCAGGTTGTCCGACAGCTGGCTATTGGGCATGGGGTCTGCATTTTGGCAAGCATCCACGCAGGCCTGGTCCAGGGCCACCGGGTCGAAAGAGGCGAACATGCCGATATCCGGCAGTATGGGAGCATCGTTTTCCCCGTGGCAGTCACAGTTGGGAGAAATATCCCTGACGATATTGATATGGAAGCAGGGACGACCCTGGCATACCGCCATGGCATATTCTGCCATCTTCCTGTCCAGGAGATTTCCCGCATCCCACTGAATGGTCTCAATGGCATCGAAAGCACAGGCCCCTATGCAGCGACCGCAGCCCTTGCACTTATCCGGGTCGATATAAGCCTTGTTGTTCTCATAGGTTATGGCATCGGAGCCGCACTCCTTGGCGCAGCGGCGGCAGCCCTTGCACAGCTCCTGGTTCACCTCCGGCTTGCCGGAAGAATGCTGTTCCATCTTCCCCGCCCGGCTGCCACAGCCCATGCCGATGTTCTTGATGGCGCCGCCAAAGCCCGTCATCTCATGGCCCTTGAAGTGGGCCAGGCTGATGAACACATCCGCATCCATCACCGCCCGGCCAATCTTGGCGACCTTGACATACTCACCATTCTTCACCGGCACCTCCACCTCATCAGTGCCCCGCAGGCCGTCACCGATAATAATCTGGCAGCCAGCAGTGAGCGGATTGAAGCCGTTGATATTGGCACAGTCCAAATGCTCAAGGGCGTGCTTGCGGCTGCCGGGATAGAGGGTGTTGCAGTCCGTCAGGAAGGGCATGCCTCCTTCCTCCTTCACCACTTCTGCCACTGCCCTGGCATAGGCGGGACGCAGGTAGGCCAGATTCCCCAACTCCCCAAAGTGCATCTTGATGGCAGTGAATTTACCCTGGAAATCAATTTCCTTGGTCATCCCCGCCACCTTGCAAAGCCTTTGCAGCTTCTGCATAAGATTGGTCTGCAACTCTGTGCGGAAATCCGTGAAGTAAACTTTGGGCTTCGTCATTTCGCTCTCTCCTTTATTGCATAACTTAGCAGTTAATCAAACTCTCCTTTTGCTTCCCATACATAAATATTATATAACAATTTTCTAAATCTTGCTAACTATATTTTCTCACTTTCTCGCTTTATTAACCTATCGAAATAGTAGTTTTTGTTGCCATATCCATTAAATAGGGTTATAATATCCATCAAGTCGGTTGATATTATTTTTTCCTATGCAATCATACGTACCATTGAAAGGAGCATTTTTATGTCTGAAAAGAACAACCTGAATAAACAGGCACAGGACATCATTCAGGCGAGCCGTCAAAAGGGCAATACCAAAACCTTTTTGCTGTGGCTGGGCGCCTTAATCATCGGTGCCATCCTGGGCTGGGCAGGTCCCGCCCCCCTAAACGACTTCTTTAACTTCGTTGCCACGGTGTTCACCCGTCTCTTCCAGTTCATCGCCGTCCCCACCATTGCCCTGGCAGTGATTACAACTCTGTCAAAGCTGGGCGCCCAGAAGGACACCAGACGTATTTTCGCCCATGCTTTAGGCTACACCCTGCTCACCACCTTTGCCGCTGCGGTAGTGGGCCTGCTGCTCTATCTCTGGATTGAGCCCAGCAACCTGCCTGCCGAGGCCATCGGTGCAGGTGCCAGTGCCGTGCCTTTGGACAAGGTTGGTTCCCTTTCCTATGCTGACCACTTCCTGCAGGTGATACCCAACAATATGCTGCAGCCCTTCCTGGCCGGGAATGTGCTTTCCGTCCTCTTTATCGCCGCCTCTGTGGGCCTGGGACTGGCTTTTATGCCGGAAAGCGAGAACCGCGCGGTGCTCCTGAAGGGCATCGCAGGCCTCCAGGAGCTGCTTTTCACCCTAATCCGCGGCCTGATGAAAATCCTGCCTTTCGGCATTCTCGCCTTTTCTGCCCAGTTGGCCGCCCAGATTGAGGCAGGCGTAATCGTAGGAGCATTGGGCAAGTATGTGGCCGTGGTCATGGGAGGCAACCTCATCCAGTTCTTCATTGTGCTGCCCCTGTTCCTGCTCCTTAGGGGCCTTAACCCCCTCCAGGTAATGAAAAAGATGTCCCCGGCCATTGCCGTGGCCCTCTTCACCAAGAGCTCTGCTGCTACCCTGCCTGTGACCCTGTCCTCCGCCGAGGAAAACCTCAAGGCCAATCCCAAGGTTTCCCGCTTCGTGCTGCCCATCTGCACCACCATCAACATGAACGGCTGTGCCGCCTTTATTTTGGTGACCTCCCTCTTCGTTATGCAGAATGCAGGCTTCGAGCTGACCCTGCCCACCATGATATCCTGGGTCTTTGTGGCAGTGCTGGCTGCCGTAGGCAACGCCGGCGTCCCTATGGGCTGCTACTTCCTGACCCTTTCCCTCATGTCCTCCATGGGGGCGCCCCTTGGGCTCATGGGCGTAATCCTCCCCATTTACGCCGTCATAGACATGATTGAGACCGCCGAGAACGTCTGGTCCGACTCCTGCGTCTGCGCCATGACGGACCACGACCTGAAGGACAGCCTGCCGGACAATGTCCCGGCTTCCAACTCCATCTGACCTGCCAAGGCCGCTGACAAAAAAACCTCGAGGCACCGAGCCTCGAGGGATTTTTTTGCTTTATCAACTTTTTAGTGGTAAAGCATGGATAGATACGATATAATACTAAGTAGATATATCTGAATTTTCTATACAAGGAGGGCAACATCATGAACCCGAAAGCCATGTTCAACATTTCCTATGGCCTCTACGTCCTCACCGCCAGCCTCGACGGCAAGGACAACGGCTGCATTATCAACACCGTCACCCAGGTTACCTCCGACCCCAATCAGATTACCATTGCAGTGAACAAGAGCAATTATACCCGGGACATGATTGCCGAAAGCAAAAAGTTCACCGCCTCCATCATCAGCCAGGCAGCGGATTTTGAACTCTTCAAACGCTTCGGCTTCCAAAGCGGCCGCAATACCGACAAGTTTGCAGGCTTTACTGCCACCAAACGCCTCCCCAGCGGGGCTCTGCTGGTCACAGAAGGTACCAATGCCTATATCTCCGGCTACGTCACCCAGGAAATAGATTTAGGCACCCACAGCCTCTTTATCGCCAGTGTCACGGATATGGACGTGCTGAATGACACCCCCTCGGCCACCTATACATACTACCACCAGCAAATCAAACCAAAACCGCAGCCCCCCAAGTCAACCAGCGGCAAAACCATCTGGCGCTGCACCATCTGCGGCTATGAATACGAAGGCGAGGAACTGCCCGCCGGCTTCATCTGCCCCATCTGCAAGCACCCAGCTTCGGACTTTGAAAAAGTTACGGTCTAGCAAGCACACCTGAATCTATATACAAAATGTTCCTGAAGGAATTTCCTCCAGGAACATTTTTGTTTTTCAGTTGTCTTCCAGGGATGTCCTCACGATGGTGTAGGACTCCGGATGAAAGTCAGGACGGGCTATGACCTTCAGGTCGAAGGCAAACTCAGCAGCCAAATCCATCAGCAGCTGGTTAGCCCCCAGCTCGTCCGCCACGCTGTCATGCACCTCTATGTCGTAGCCATCCACCGCATGACACTTCTTTTCCAGCCTGCGGATATCACGGCTGATGCGGATGCTGACGGTTTCCGGGGACTCCACCCGCCCCCTGCCCTGGCACACAGGGCAGTCAGTATAGATAAGGGTCTCCAAATTTGTCCGGGATTTTTTGCGGGTTATTTCCACCAGCCCCAGGCTGGTAATATCCACGATGCTCATCTTGGTACGGTCCTTGGCGGTAAGCTCCCGCATGTTCTGCAGAAGGTTCTCCTTTTGCTCCTCGGAATCCATGTCAATAAAATCCACGATGATGATGCCGCCAATATCCCTAAGGCGAATCTGCTTCATAATTTCTGTGGCCGCCTCAAGGTTCAGCTGGTACACCGTGTCAGCCAGGCTGGAGCGGCCCACAAAACTGCCTGTGTTCACATCGATGACCGTCAGGGCCTCCGTCTTGTCAATGACGAGAAAGCCCCCGGACTTCAGCTCCACCTGCCGGGCGCCGAGCTTTTCCAGCTCTCTTTCCACCTGATATTCCTGGAAAAGGGGCCGCTTGCCCTCATAATACTTCACTCTGCCCGCCAGCTCCGGAACCAAAGCTTCGGCCAGTTCCTTCACCCGCAGGTAGGCGCTGTGGTCGTCCACCACCATGGCAGACACATCTTCTGTCAGCTGGTCCCTGACACTGCGTATCAAAAGGTCAGCATCACGGAAAAGGAGCGCCCCCTTCTTCCTGCCCTTCAGCTTGAAACGGGCCAATATCCCTTCCCAGATTCTCAGCTGGGAGGAAACATCTGCCTGAAGCTCTTGCTCAGATGCGCCTGTCGCCGCCGTGCGGATAATAAGTCCCATGCCCTCAGGACAGATGCGCCTTGCTATGCTGTGGAGACGTTCCCGTTCCGCCTCATCGGAAATGCGGCGGGAGAGGCCAATGTAGGCAGCCGTGGGCATCAACACCAGCAGACGGCCGGGCAGGGAAATATGCATGGTGGCCCGGGGGCCCTTGGTGCCCACAGCGTCCTTGACAATCTGCACCGGCAGTACCTGGCCAATATGTATTTTGGCATGGGACAGCTGCCGGGCCTCGCCTTCACCGTAGGGCAGGCCATCGCCTATATAGAGAAAGGCATTTTTCTCCTCCCCTATATCCACGAAAGCCGCCTGCATGCCAGGCAGGACGTTCTGCACCTTTCCCCGGTAGATATTTCCCACCAGATGGGCGGTGCTTCCCCGCTCGTATTCCACCATCTCCAGCTCGCCATCGTCATCGCTTACTATGGCCAGCCTGGTTTCCTCCGGCACCACATTGGCCAGGATGGTTTTCATGAGCTTTCTCCCCCTCGCTGCTTTAATTTACCAAATCTATCAAACGCTTGCCCTTCCCCAAAAGGCCTGTTCTTTCGATACGGGCCTGGGCAGGGTCTGCCTGAAGATTAAAATTCTCCGCAATGGCCGTGAATACCTCCAAAGGCTTTACACTGCCGGAAGCAGTTACGGAAATATCAAAATCCAAAGTGAGCAGTCCTGCTTCGGGCTGTACCGTCACAGGTTTCAGCATATATTGCTTGGTTTCGATTTCCCGCTTCTTCTTGGGGGTCACCCGCTGATAAATGACCTCCGCTGCCTGATTATAGGCTTTGACGGCAGCCTCGGCTGCCTCTGCCGTCCCCTGGTAGGGAACCTGCAGGCGGTAACGGGCCTCGTCTGTCTGGGCCATCAGGGCAGGCGCTTTTTCGTGCAGGAGCTTCAGCTCCCTCACCTCTGCCCCCGGGGGCAGCTGGGCCTTCAGCTTATCCCAGACCTCTGGCTGGGCCACTTCCCTGGTCAGCTCAAAATCCATGTACTCTGCCCGGCTGGTGACCCCCAGGGACAGGGCAGAGGCAAAGGCCACCTTCATGTGGGGATTGAAACCCTCGGAGTAGGCCATGGGGAGCCTGGCCCTGTCAAAGGCCCTCAGGAAGATATTGACATAGTCCAGGTGGGACACATAGCGCAGTTCCTCCCCCTTGGTGATTTCCGCCCGGTACTTG